>CAIPBT010000057.1 GCA_903863375.1 uncultured Ferrovum sp. | reverse complement strand
CGCCAGCGCCTCGAGCAAGGTCTGCATGCCACCTGCCAGGCGCATGGACGGTGGCTCGGTGGTGAAGCCATGCCGCTGACGCTGTGGCGGCATCTGCGGGCTGCGCTCGACGAGCACATCGCCCTGGGTGTGCTGGGCAAAGGCCTGCAGCCCAAGCTCGCTGACCAGTTGCGCGATGCGCGGCTGGAAATCTGGCCAGAACCAGGCCGGGCCGAGGTCGAAACGGGCTTCGGCTGGTGACGTGCCGCTCGTTGCCGCCGGCCCTGCGACACCTGCCGCCACCTCCGTTCCCAGCACCGACCCCGACAGTACCGCCCCTGCCCCCGACACCGGCATCGACCCTGACCCTGCCCCCGACACCGGCACCGACCGGATGCGGCCTCCCAGCCGGTCGCGCGCCTCCAGCAGGACGCAGTCGATACCCTGCTGTCGCAGCAGGTGGGCGGCATAGACGCCGCTCAACCCGCCGCCGACGATCGCTACCGGCACGCGCATCAGAAGGTTTCGCTGGCCGGGCGCAGGTCCAGTTCGTGGGTCCAGGCGCTCGGCGCCTGGTGGGCGAGTTGCAGGAAGACATCCGCCACATCGGCCGGTTGCAGGCAGCGCTCGGCCTGCAGGCCCGGGAAGCGTTGCTGGCTTTGCGCCGACCACAGGATGCCGTCCAGCACGACATGGGCAACGTGGATGCCCTGCCCCTGGAATTCGCGCGCCAGCGACCCCGCCAGGGCACGCAGAGCCGCCTTGGCGGCCGCGAACGGCGCAAAGCGCGCCGCTCCACGAAGGCTGGCCGTGGCACCGGCGAACAGCAGTGTGCCGCGCTGGGCGGCGAGCATGCGTGGAATGGCCTGCTGCGACACCACCACAGCGGTCAGCACCCCGATCCGCCAGGCCCGTTCGAAGTCAGCGGGCGATTGGCTCAGGAAGGGTCCGCGCACCAGCTCGGCGGCCGTGTGCACGAGCACCGTGGGCGCGCCGACTTCTGCCTCGATGCGCTCAAACGTCTGCGCCACTGCGACCGCATCGGTCAGATCAACGGCCATGTGGCGCACCGTGGAGTCCACCCCGACCGTGCCTGAACGGGACAAGGCCACCACCGCGTAGCCGGCCGCCAGGAAGCGCGCCGCCAGCGCGTCGCCAAGCCCGGCACCGAAGCCGGCAATCACCAACACGGGAAGGCGTTCCCCATCCGGAACGGATAGGCTTTGCGGCTGGACGAGATCATTCATGGGCTTGCGCGGACACCAGAGGTTAGAAAGCGCCTATGGTACCGCCAAACCCGACCGCGCCCGGCAGGCCCGCCGGCGCTGACACGTCGCTCTTATTGCGCGGTATAGCCGCCGTCCACGGCAATGCTCTGGCCGGTCAGATAGGGGGCCTTGGCTTGCGCGACGAACAGAATGGTTTCGGCGATCTCCTCGACCGTGGCAGCGCGTTTGGCCGGCATGCTGGCAAGGAAGCCCGCCTTGGCAGCGGCATCGCGTCCGACAAAGCGCTCCAGCATCTCGGTTTGCACCGGGCCCGGGGCTACGGCGTTCACCCGCACGCCGGCGGCGGCTCCTTCCAGGGCAGCGCAGCGGGTGAGACCCTCGACAGCAAACTTGCTGGCGGCATAAACCGACGCGCCGGGCACACCCACCTGGCCGGCGATCGAGGACAGGTTGACGATCGACCCCTGCCCCTGCGCCAGCATCACGCGCATTTCGTGTTTCAACGACAGCAGCGTGCCCAGCACGTTGGTCGAGAAAGTGGCGTGGTAGTTGTCGGTGGTCTGGCTGGTGATCGGGCCCAGCGTGCCTTCGGTGCCGGCGTTGTTGACGGCAATATCGAGGCGGCCGAAGCGCTGTACGGTGGCATCCACCAGTGCCGCGACGGCGGCTTCCTGCGTGACATCGGCGGCGAAGAACGCGGCCTGAGCACCCAGGGCAAGCAGTTCGGCAACCAATTTTGCGCCGGCGTCGGGGTGCCGACCGCTCACGACCACGTTCACGCCCAGGCGCGCGAAGGCCAGCGCCGTAGCGCGGCCAATACCCGTCAGGGCGCCGGTGATCAGGACAGTTTGGGTTGGCATGGGGGGACTCCACAGGGTTTGGACGAGTATTGCAGGGTGACGCATTCCATTCCGTTGAAGAAGTACGTCAGGGGTGGTATCAGTTAGTCACTTTTGGAATACCTGATCAGGGGAGATGCCGATGGACAAGCTCACGGCCATGCGGACCTTTGTGCGTGTCGTGGAGTCGGGCAGCTTCTCTGCCGTGGCGAATGAGACACACACCACGCAAAGCGCCATCAGCAAGCAGGTGGCGGCGCTCGAGCAGGCGCTGGGTGCCAAGCTGCTGGTCAGGACCACGCGCTCGCTCGCCATGACCGACGATGGCGCCCGCTACTTCGAGCAGGCACGCCGGCTGGTCGCAGAAATCGCCGAGGCCGAGGCGGCGCTGATCACCGGGCAGGGCCAGTTGCGCGGCTGGCTGCGCGTGGCAGCCTCGGTGGCTTTTGGTCGTCTGAAGCTGATGCCGCTGGTGCGATCCTTCATGGCCAACCATCCGGATGTGCGCGTGGACCTGCGCCTGCACGACGGCTTCATCGGCCTGATCGAACAGGGCATCGACGTGTCAGTGCGCATCGGCGAGCTGCCCGACAGCGGCCTGATCGCCCGGCGTGTCGGCACCTCGCACCGCCTGCTGGTGGCGCATCGGCGCTATGCCGACAACCTGCCTGCCGGACTGGCACTGCCCGCAGCGCCCGAGGCGCTGGTGCAGCACGAGTGCATCGTCTATACCGGCCTATCCACCAACAATGTCTGGAGCTTCACCGCCGAACCGACGACGGATGGCACGGCAGCGCATGTGTCTGCGTCTGAGTCTGCGTCTGCGTCTGTCTCCCGGTCCAAGTCCAGGCCCACATCGGCGTCCCCATCGACACCAGCGCCAACGTCGACGCCCGCGCCCGCGCCCCAGAAGACCGTGCGGGTGGAAGGCCATCTGCAAACCAACAGCAGCGAGGTGGTGCGCTCGGCCGTGCTCGACGGCATGGGCATCGCCTACGCGCCCACCTGGCTGTTCGAGGCCGAACTCGCCAGCGGCGAGGTGGTGCCCCTGATGCCCGGCTGGCGCTGCCCTTCCTCGCCCATCCATCTGGTGAGCCCGCCCGAGCGTCGCCACTCAGCCAAGGTGCAGGCCTTTGTGCAGCACCTGGCGGCGCATCTGGACTAGGCAGACACCAGAGCGCAGCGGGCAGTCCGGCCACCAGGGCTTGCCCTGCGTCCGGATAACTTGCTACGGTTTGCGAACATTCTGAATTGGGCCGACGCCCAAGCCAACCTGCCCGCCCGGGCAAGGTGGATCGCGAAAGCGGATGTGGCTCCTGCGTGGAGCAAGCTATCGGGCAAGCGTCGGCCCTTCCTCGGAAGGGCTTTTCTTATGGTCCCGACCGTCGTCGTGGCCGACTGGATGGCGTGCTAGGCGCCGGGGACCAGGGGCTGATGTTCGGGTATGCCTGCGACGACACCCCGGAGCGGATGCCCGCGCCGATCGTGTTCGCCCATCGTCTGGTGCGCCGGCAGGCCGAAATGCGCCGTCGTGGCGTGTTGCCCTGGCTCGGTCCGGATGCCAAATCGCAGGTCACCTTCCGGTATGGAGACGGTGAGCCGATTGCCATTGAGGCGGTGGTGGTGTCGACCCAACACGATGCCGACATTGCTCAGGAGAACCTGATCCAGGCGGTCCGTCGGGAGATCATCGATGCCGTGATCCCCGTCGCGCTGCGGGCAGGGAACTACCGCGCGCTGATCAATCCCACCGGCCGCTTCGTCACCGGCGGCCCGAAAGGCGATACTGGACTCACCGGCCGCAAAATTATCGTCGACACCTACGGCGGTGCTGCGCCTCATGGCGGTGGCGCGTTTTCCGGCAAGGATCCTTCCAAGGTCGACCGTTCAGCCGCCTACATGGCGCGCTTCCTGGCGAAGCAGGTGGTGTCTCGCGGCTGGGCGCGACGCTGCCTGATCCAGCTGGCATACGCCATCGGGGTGGCCGAGCCGGTCAGTGTCCTGGTGCAGGCCGAGGGTGCCAGTGCCGCGCGCAACGCCAAACTGGCGCAGGCCCTGCAGGCCGAGTTTGACCTGACGCCTGCCGGGATCATCGCGACGCTCGACCTGCAGCGGCCGATCTATTACCCGACCGCCGTCTACGGCCACTTCGGCCGCGATGATCTGGACCTGCCGTGGGAGCGGACCAGCCATTTTGCAGCGGAGGTGCGCCATGGGGGCGGCGATTCCGGAGACCACCCAGCGGCAAGCTCAGTGCTCGCTGCCGGCGTGGTCCTTGTGCGACAGCCACAGGGCACCGGCGGCCAGCACGATGGCCACGCCGACACCGATCAGGTCGACGGCGTTGCTGGCGTGAAACTCCAGCACCTGCTCGAACAACGTCACCACCATGATCACCAGGATGACCTTGCCAAGCCGCGACTTGAGGTCGTCCAGACTGCGCACCACCAGGATCCTGCCCGCCAGGGCATGGTCGCGGGACTCGTCCAGTTCGCTCACGAACAGTTCGTAAATGCCGAAGGCGAAGATCAGGATTGCCATGGCCAGCAGGAAGCCATCCAGGGCCTTCACCGCCTCGCCCACGATCTCGACGCGCAGGGCCTTGCGGGCGAACCCCTCCAGGCTGCCATCGCCATACTGCGCGCTCAACTGCACCATGTGCACGGTGTCGATCACGCTCACCCACAGCAGGCCCAAGGCGAGCGCAAGGCACGCAAGTACCGCCAGCAGGAAGGCAAGCCGGCTGCGCCACAGCAGGGATTCGAAGCCCCGCTCAGCCGGGGAACGATAGGCCGGTGGAGAAACGGCGGCAGGCATAGTCTGCGAGGCGGTCGGAGAACCAGACGGCGCAACAGGAGGCGGCGAGGACACGGGGCGGGGAACACCAGAAGGAGCGGAAGCACCGCTCGACACCGCACCTTAACAAGGGGCACCGCCACTGGCAATGCGCCTTTGGCGCACCGTTCATGCGCCCATGCTTGGAGCTGTCGGCAGCAGTGGAGGCCATGCGGGTGAAAATCCCCTGCGAAGAAAAGCGCCAGACCGAACGGGCATCTGCAGCTATTGAGGGTTTGATCGCAAGCAACTGGCTAGGGTTCGGGGAGGGGTGAAAATGGTGCGTTCGAACCCGTGTCCCGTTTTCTGGGGGATTCCCGTTTCCCGGGTGTTTATAGACACACCGGGAAAAACGGGAAAGAAAATCCCCGAATCGTCCCGAATCAGGAAAAACGGGAAAGCCATCAACTTTGGAAAGGACGATGGCTGATCCGGCAACCGGCCT
>CAIPBT010000056.1 GCA_903863375.1 uncultured Ferrovum sp. | reverse complement strand
CTCTTCATTCGACCACCTTAGTACTGATGATCTTGAATACTGGAGCGGGAAACGAGGTTCGAACTCGCGACCCCAACCTTGGCAAGGTTGTGCTCTACCACTGAGCTATTCCCGCTTGGAAAGACGACGATATTAACGATCATCCACGCTGCCGTCAACTGCCGCCTGCAACATATCTGCAAAGATCGATCGGTAAACACTGATGCTGACATCATCCTCACGTCAGATCGCGAATGGCGTTTGCGGCGACGCGCAGATAATAAACCATCGATACCAGCGTTAGCAACGCCGCGAGGATGATCAGCGGGCGGCCGACCACGCCGGACTGAACACCTACGCCGGGTAGCACGGCGTCAAACAGCAGGAAAGGAATGGCCGTCATCTGCGCTGCCGTCTTCACCTTGCCGATCATGGACACCGCCACATGCCGACTGCGCCCCATCTGGGCCATCCACTCACGTAGCGCTGAAATGGTGATCTCGCGTCCGATGATCACCATCGCGACCGCCGCGTGTACCCGCCCCAACTGCACCAGAACGATCAGGGCGGCAGCCACCATCAGCTTGTCTGCCACGGGATCGAGAAACGCCCCGAAGGCAGACGTCTGGTTCATGGCCCGGGCGAGATAACCATCCAGCCAATCGGTGGCGGCTCCCAGGACAAACAAGGCCATGGCGAGAACGTTCGCCTCGCTGGCGCTGATCCAGCTGGACGGCAGATAAAACACCCCGACAAAAATCGGAATCAACAGGATGCGCAGCCAGGTGAGCGCAATCGGCAGGTTCAGAGGCATGGCGCGATTATGACGCAGGCTCAATGCAGCTCGCGATAGATCTTCTCGGCCAGCTCCCGGCTGATGCCATCGACAGTCGCCAGATCCTCCACGCTGGCGGCCAGCACGCCGCGCAGTCCGCCAAACCGGTTGATCAGTTTTTGCCGACGCTTCGCGCCCACCCCGGCAATGTCTTCCAGGGTGGAGTGGGTGCGGATCTTGTCGCGCCGGGCGCGGTGACCCGTGATGGCGAAGCGGTGCGCCTCGTCGCGAATCTGCTGGATCAGGTGCAGACCAGGATGATCGGCCGGCAGATGGACGCCCTCCTCCCGCCCCGGAAACACCAGTTCCTCGAGGCCGGGCTTGCGCTCCTCTCCCTTGGCGATCCCGACCAGCGGCAAGGTGTCGAGCCCGAGTTCCTGCATCACCGCCACCGCGATGTTGAGTTGACCCCGTCCGCCATCGATGAACACCAGATCGGGCATCTTACCCTCGCCCGCGGCAATCTTCTGGTAGCGCCGGGTGAGCACGTCGCGCATGGCCGCATAATCGTCGCCGGGCGTGATGCCGGTGATGTTGTAGCGGCGGTAATCGCCTTTCACGGCAACGCCTTCTTCGAACACTACGCACGACGCCACGGTGGCCTCGCCCATCGTGTGCGAAATGTCGAAGCACTCCATGCGGGTAGGCCCTGGCGGCAGGCCTAGCGCCTCCTGCATCGCGCTCAGACGCACCCCTTGGGCGGTCTGCTGGGCAGCACGCTGGGCCAGCGCCAGGCGGGCGTTCTTGGTGGCCATATCCAGCCAGGTGCGGCGCTCGCCGATCGGCTGCGTGACCACCAGCACGGAGCGGCCTGCCTTCTCCGCAAGCAACTGTCCCACGGCCTCACCGTCCTCGACGGCGCTGCACACAACGACGGCCGGCACGGTCTTGTCGGCGTAGTGCTGGGCGATGAAGGCCTCGCCGATGGCATGCAGGTCGGCCCCGTCGGCGTTCGAAGGAAAGAAGCTCTTGTCCCCCAGATGCCGTCCACCGCGCACCATCACCAGGTTGACGCAGGGAATGGCGCCGTCGATGTGCACCGCGATCACGTCGACATCGCGTCCGCCAGTACTCTCGACAAACTGCTTGGACAGGATGCGCCGCAACGAGCCGATCTCATTGCGGAAATGGGCCGCCTGCTCGAACTCAAGGGCGTCGCTCGCCGCCTGCATGCGCCGGGTCAGGTCCTCGATCACCTCGGTTTCCTTGCCTTCCAGGAACAAGGTGGCGTGCCGCACATCCTTGGCGTAATCCTCTGGCGAGACCAGGCCAACGCAAGGACCCGAGCAACGCGCGATCTGATGCAACAGACACGGACGCGACCGGTTGCGGAAAACGCTGTCTTCGCAGGTACGCAGGCGGAACACCTTCTGCAACTGGCCAATCGTCTCGCGCACCGCCCAGGCATTCGGATAGGGTCCGAAATACGCGTGCCGGGTGTCGAACGTGCCGCGATAAAAGCGGATTTGCGGATAGGTCTGACCAGTCACCATGATGTAGGGATAACTCTTGTCATCCTTGAACAGCACGTTGTAGCGCGGCGACAGGCTCTTGATCAGGTTGCTTTCCAGCAACAGGGCCTCGGCCTCGGACCGGGTCAGGGTGATTTCCACCCGCGCCACCTGGCTCACCATCATGCTGGTGCGCGGACTGCTGTGTTGCTTCTGGAAATAGGAAGACACCCGGCGCTTCAGGTCACGTGCCTTGCCGACATAGATCACCACGCCGTCATCGCGGATCATGCGGTACACGCCCGGCAGACCGGGCAACGTGCTGAGAAACGCCTTCAGGTCGAAGGCTTCGTTGCGGGCGGCATTGCTGTCTGCCGCGAGATCGGCGGCTGGCCCGGTCGACGGCGATCCTTCCTGGGTCATGCCACCTCCACCAGCGCGCGCGCGCGCGCCACCACCGCATCGAACATCTCCGGCGTCAGCCGCCGCGTGTTGGTGTTGTAGCGGCTGCAGTGGTAACTGGCGAGCACCACCCTGCCGTCCGGCAGGGCAAATTCCCGGCCATGGCCGAACGGAAATGCCGATGCGCGCAGGCCCAGGGTGCGCAGATCCAGGGCGCGCAGCACCGCATCGTGGGCAATTTTGCCCAGGGTCAGCAATACCCTTGGCCCATCGGGTTGGGCGAGCTCTGCCGCCAGATACCGGTTACAGGTCTGAATCTCGAGCGGGCTAGGCTTGTTGTCGGGCGGCAGGCACTTCACGGCATTGCTGATCCGGCAATCCAGCAACTGCAGGCCATCAGCGGGATCCTCCCCCTTGGGCTGGCTGGCAAAGTGATGGCGATGCAAGGTCTCGTAGAGCAACACTCCGGCGTAGTCCCCGGTGAATGGCCGTCCCGTGCGGTTGGCACCATGCATGCCGGGGGCCAGACCCACCACCAACAGGCGGGCCGACCGGCTGCCAAAGGGCGCTACTGGCGCGCAGTGGTAGCACGGGTGCCGTGCCTGCACGTCGCGCAGGAAGCCTGCCAGGCGCGGACAATCCGCGCAGGCGGGATCGAAACTGGGTGAGGCTGGGGTGGAACGGGACATCGGACCTTCGTGACGGACAACAGGAGGCCGACCGGCTCCGGCGCGGCAGAATGCTGCAGCCATCAGTCGACTACACTTCATTATGGCGCAGTCGGCCCCCGCCCTGACAGCCGGCTGACCAATAAGGCACAGGGTAGTCACCAGTGGTCCGGCCTGCCAGGGCCCTCAGACGCATCGCGTCATAGTACTGCCACGGGGGGAATGCCCCCCCGTTGCCTTATTGCACCGCCATGATCGTGGAAATGCGTGCAAAGCCGCACTGCAGGCCGGTCGCGCAGGGCGTGTCACCGTTGGCGTCCAACGCGACGGACGCGGCATAGACGAGCGCGACGCTGCCCCCCGTCGCCAGCGTGGTGCCAGCGGTCAGCCCAAAACAGCAGGACAGGTTTTCATGCAGCAGGCTCCGGGAACGAAGGGGGCGATCCAGTCATGACGGGCGTCACCGATGTCCACCAGTACCTTGTTTCTCCGACCCATCGGCGCGCCGTGGCCAGAATTGAGACCCCGCCCGCGGCTGTCCTCCTGCAGCTGTCATATAGGTTTCAAAAAAAAACTCAGGTAGACTTCCCGGCACATAAAAACAGGGTGCCGTGTCAGCGGAAACCGGCCGAACGGACGTCGAGCCTCCGTCGCGCCCACCACCGCTGATTGGCCCGGAATGTTGTCTCCAGACCGTAAACCGGACCTCCATCTACCGCCCACGCGGCGAAATCCCTCTTCAAGGAAGGGTTGCTGAATGAATGACGCCGGTACTGTCCATCCCTTGCTGAATGAGTGGCGTGAGCGCGCCCTGCAGGCCGAAACCGAAGTGCGCAAGGCCGTTGTTGGCCAGGACCGCGCCATACGCCTGATCACCATTGCCTTGTTTGCGCGGGGTCACGCCCTGCTGGAAGGGGATGTGGGTGTGGGCAAGACCACCCTGCTGCGTGCCATCACCCGCACCCTGGGGGGCTCCTACGAGCGCGTCGAAGGCACGGTCGACCTGATGCCGAACGACCTGCTTTACTACACCTATGTCGACGAGAACGGCAAGCCGCGGGTTGATCCCGGCCCACTGCTACGTCATGGCGAGGGCCTGTCGACATTCTTCTTCAATGAGATCAACCGGGCCCGGCCACAGGTGCATGCCCTGCTGCTGCGCGCGATGGCGGAGCGCAGCGTGAGCGCCTTCAACCGCGAATACCGCTTCCCACACCTGCAGGTGTTTGCCGACCGCAACCGGGTGGAACGCGAGGAAACCTTCGAGATTCCCTCGGCTGCCCGCGACCGTTTCATGTTCGAGCTGGCCATTGAAGCGCCCAAGGATCGCGATCTACGCCAGGCGCTGGCCTTCGATCCGATGTTCCACGACACCGACGCCCTGATCGAACGCGTGGCACTGGGTGTGTTGCCCTATGAGAACCTGAACGAGGTCGGACGACTGATCCAGGATTCGGTCGTGGCCAGCACGGCGATCCGCGATTACGCCATGACCGTGTGGGAAGCGACCCACCGCCCGGCCGATTTCGGCGTGGCGCTTCCCGGCGTCGACATGCAGGCCCTGGTGTTGGCCGGTGCCAGTCCGCGCGGCATCGCCATGCTGCTGAAGGCAGCACGGGTGGTTGCCTGGCTTGACCAGCGCAGCTACCTGGTGCCGGAAGACCTGCATGCCGTGTTCCACGAAGCGATGGCGCATCGCATCTTCTTCACCCCAGTCTATGAAATGCGGCGTGCCAGCCTGGCACGGGATCTGACCCGGGCCATCCTCGACCGGGTTGCGGCACCCTGACCGGGGTCCCGCCAGACGGCTCTCGACGTATGGATGAGTTTCATTACCGCATTCACTGGCGGTCCCGTGGTCATGTGACTGGTGCACACCGGGGCACCCAGTCGGGTGCCGGTTTCGAGTTCACCGGACACCGGGCCCTGGCCGAAGGCGGCGATCCGCGGCGCCTGGACATCCGGGCAAGCCTGCGCGATCCCTTCGGCCGCTGGCAGGTGCGGGTGTTCGCCCAGCGCAGCGCCATTCCGGTAGTGCTGCTGGCCGACCTGTCCGCCTCGATGGCAGTGCAGGGTCAGCATGACAAGTGGCAGAGCCTGGTTGATCTGACGCGGTCGCTGGCCTGGTCGGTCAGCCGCAATGGGGACCTGTTCAGTTTCATCGGTTGCGACGAGCAGGTGCGGCAGGATCTGTTCGTGCCACCCACACAACGACGGGCCGCCACCTTGGCGGTAGCGGACCGACTGCTGCAGTCGCGTCCGATGGGCAGGCCCGCTGCGCAGGGGCTGCTGCAGGCGGCCAACTGGTTGCCACAGCGGCGGTCCCTGGTGTTCCTGGTCAGTGACTTCCACCACCCGGTGGCGTTCATTGAGCAGCTGCTCGCAGCCCTGCAGGGGCACGACGTGGTACCCGTCGTTCTGTGGGATCCTGTGGAAACCCAGGTTCCGAAAGGTCGTGGTTTGCTGCGCCTGCAGGACAGCGAGACCGGGCAGCACCGGTTGGTGTGGCTGCGCCCTGCTCTGCAGGCTGCGTGGCGCGCTGCCTTGACCGAACGCCGGGCGATGCTGCTTCGCCAATGCGAACGGCTCGGCCGCCCGCCACTGATCATCGAAGATGCTTTCCATCCTGACCAGATCACCCGCTACTTTCATGCTGCCGCCTGATCCCCTCCTGTTCCGCCGGGCCATCGCGCCCTGTTGCACGGCAGCCCTGCTGGCGCTCACCGCCTTGCCGGCCCTGGCCGTCGTTCCGGTCCAGCTGCAACGACCTGACATCCGTCTTTTCGGTTACCAGCTGGGCGACGTGATCGTCGAACCCATCGATCTGGTGCTGGCACCGGGCTACAGCCTCGACCCATCCTCACTGCCGCGCGCCGGCAAGCGTGCAGGCTGGTGGACCCTGCGCAATGTGCGCAGCCAAAGCGCGCCGGACGCGCAGGGCGGCACCCGTCTGCACCTTGACATTGAAGTGCAGCTGGTTAATGCGCCGAAAGTGCCCCAGATCATCAACGTGCCGCCGATTGCTTTGCGTTTCAAAGGTGGCCCGACGCCCTACACCGAGATCGTGCCGAGCCTGACGGTGGATGTGGTACCGCTAGGAACCGGTCAGGTGCGCTCCGATCTGCCAGACATGCGCGGACTGCGGCCGGCCCCGTTGGTGGATGACAGCGCCGCCCGTGAGCGCCTGCATCTGGTTGGAATGGCCGGCGCCGGTCTGACGGCCTGGCTGCTGCTGGCCCTGGCCGTGCAGCTGTTGCGCCCGCGGCGGCTGCGTCCGTTTGCGCACGCCGCCCGCGAGCTGCGGCGCCTGCTGAAAGCGATGGATCAACCAGACGGTGCCCGTACCGCCATGCAACGCATGCACCGCGCGTTCGACGAGGCCGCAGGCCAGCGGCTGTTCGCCGAAGCGGTATCAGACTGGTGTCACCGGCTTGGTGCCGACGCCGCCTTGCACGCGCAGACCGTACAGTTTTTTGCCCGCAGCCGGACCCTGTTTTTTGAACCGGAACAAAACGGCGTACCGGCAGGCTTGCGCGACGAGTTGCGCTCGCTGGCCAGGGCCTGGCAGCAGTTCGAGCGGCGTCATCCCTGATGCTGGCCTTTGCACACCCGTGGGCGCTGCTGCTGTTGTTGCTGGCGGCCGTTCCCTGGCTGGTGCCGGCGCGGCAGCCGGTACTCTGGAGTCATCTGGGGCTGTTGCCCGCAGACCCCGCGTCAGACCGGCTCGCCCGGCTGCTGCAACTGGCCGCCATGCTGGCCTGGATTGCGGTGACACTGGCCTTGGCCGGGCCCTATCTGCCGGAGGCCACCAGCACGCGCATCGGCCGAGGTGCCGAAATTGTCCTGCTGCTGGACCGCTCGCGCAGCATGGACCAGAAGTTTGGTCCCGAAACCAATACGCTGCGCTCGGGCGATGAACGGATCGATGACTCAAAAGCGAAAATCGCCAAACGCCTGATCGCCGAATTCTCGGCCGGCCGGCCGAATGATGTCTTTTCGATGATAGATTTCACCAATGTCGCGATTCCGACGCTCGACTTCACCCAGAAACAGGCGGCCGTGCAGGCCGCCATCCGCGCGGCCGACGTGGGCCGCGGGCTGGCCGACACCGATATCGGCCATGCGCTGCAGGCGGCGGGGGAACGGTTTTCCGATCGGGTCTACACCGGCTCGCGCATCGTGCTGCTGGTCTCGGATGGTGGTGGCCAGATCGAACCAGACCTGCGCAAATATCTGACCCAGTTGTATAAGCGCAACCGCATCGCGCTGTACTGGATCTACATCCGCTCGTACTACAGCCCGCCGCTGACCGGGCCGGTGGATGCGCCGGCCGGCACGCCCACACCGGGCCCCGGCGCAGCAGCGCCGACGGCGGAAGAACTGAAGGCAGCGCAGGATGCGGCGGACGAATCCATCCCGGAACGCTTCCTGAACAAGTTTTTCTCTGGCATCGGCATTCCTTATCATGCCTACGAGGCGCAAAATCCACAGGCGTTGAAAAATGCCATTGATGACGTTGGCCGGCTGGAAGCCCACCCCATCACCCTGACAGAAGTCAGTCCACGCCGCGACCTGTCACCACCCCTGTTTGTGATTGCTGCACTGTTGACGGCCTTGCTGGCCTGGGCGAAAGGCATGGAGAGACGAACATGGCAGTGAAACTGCTGCTGAATCCCTGGGTCCCCGGCACGCTGCTGCTGGCCTTGGGCATTCCCGCCGGAGATGCCTGGCTTCGGCAACAGGAGGCTGCCAGCTGGAACCAGCGCATCGCCCAGCACCAGCTGCAAGGCATGCCGGAACAGGGCATGCCGCCCGAAGCCCTATTGGCGAAAGCCACTGCCCTGGATGAAAAGGGCGACGTGGAAGGCGCGCTGAACCTGTACAAGCGGGTGGAAGAGCAGACGGGCAGTCAGTATGGCGCGGTAGCGGCCTACAATGCCGCGACACTGTACCTGCGCCGCGCGGTCCAGGCGGGCGGACCGGCGGCCGACCCGCAGACCATCCCACTGGTGGAACTGGCGAAAGAGGGTTACCGCAACCTGCTGCGTCAATACCCACAGGACTGGGATGCCCGGTACAACCTTGACCGTGCCCTGCGCGTCATCCCGGAAGAGGAAGACGAGGACAGCGGGGGCGGCAATCCCCCCATCGGGGCTGAGCGCGCCCCTACCACCATGCGCGGTTTCACCCTGGGTCTGCCCTGAGATGGCAGCCCTCCCCTCCCTGCTGACGGACGCCTGGCAGAGCCTGCACCATCGCTGGCAGCAGCATCCGGATGGCTGGCTGCTGGGCATCGCTGCGCTTGGCCTGGCGGCCTGTCTGCTGCGGCCGCCGCTACCCGTGCAGGAAGATCTGGTGCATGCCCTGCTGGTGGTCGACATCACGCAGAGCATGAATGTACCCGACACACAGTGGCGCCGCGAAACGCTGCCACGCATCGAACTGGCCCGTCGCGCTATTGGAGAACTGTTGCGCGAGGTGCCTTGCGGCTCGCGCATCGGACTTGGCATCTTCAACGAATACCGCACCTTCGTGCTGCTGGCGCCTGTGGAAGTTTGCGGCAATTTCCGCGAACTGCAGGCCACCCTCGACACCATCGGCAACCGCATGTCCTGGGCTGGCGCGAGCGAAATCGCCAAAGGTGTCAACTCGGGACTGCAATCCGTGCGGGATCTGCCGGACAAGCCGGCCTTCGTGATGTTTACGGACGGCCATGAAGCACCACCGATCAGCATGAAGCATCGTCCGAAGATCAACGCCACGCCCGGCGAATTTGCCGGCGTGCTGGTGGGTACCGGCAGCACCCGTCCGCAGCAGATCCCCAAATATGATCCTCAAGGTAATCGAATCGGCTTCTGGCAGGCCGATGAGGTGGCCCAGGTCGACATCTACAACCAGGGGCGCGAAGGCAGCGTTGCCGGTGAGCAGTACGTGGAAGATCCCGCCGATGCCGCCAAGGAGAAACTCCAGCCGGCAACTGCCCCGGACAGCGCGAAGTCGGCCGACGCCAGCAAACCGAAAGCGGGGCAGGAGCATCTGTCGTCGCTGCACGAAACATATCTGCAGACCCTGGCCAGCGAGACCGGGCTGGGTTATCTGAGGCTGGCGGCACCGGGAGAACTGCATGCAGCGCTGCGGGCCAATCGGGCCGCCGCCCGTCATACCGTGGCAGGCGATGGCCGCTGGCCGCTCGCCCTGTTTGCCCTGGTCGCCCTGCTGATCAGCCATCTGGGGTGGCGGCCCTGGCAGCATCTGCCGGTATCCCGGTTGGCACAGCAGTTTCCTGGCCTGGAGCACACCCTTGCCCGCTTGCAGGCCTCACTGCTGCAAGGTCTGCCGATGGTACATCAAGCGGTGGTGCCTGCCGGTCGCCGCAGCGGCGCACCACCTGACGCCCGCACGGACTGACCAGTGCAATCATGACAGCCAAGAGCTACTACCCCAAGTCGTTCTTCAAGCTGATCCTGCTCGGACTGCTGCTGGTGATGTTGCCGATCTGTTTTGCGTTCTACAGTACGGCGCGGCACCTGGAACGGCTCGCCACCCGCTCACAGGAAGCGGTATATCAGGCGGTCAAGATCACCACCGGTTGCCGCAAGCTTTCCGAGCTGGCCACCGATATCGAACGCAGCTTCCAGCAGTACCTGATCCTCGGCAAGCCCGAGAGCCTTGCGCAGTTCACGGAAACGCACCGTCTGTTCCAGGCCACCGTTGTCAGTCTGCAAGGGGCGACCAACAATACTGCAACCGGCCCGAACCTCGAGCGCTTGCAGCGGGTCGAAGCGGGGCTGTACGACGATGTGATCAAGGCCGAAAGTACCCCGGACGCGCTGGCCGGCATCGCCGAGCGATTTCCGCAACTCAATGATCTGGCCATGGCGCTCTACCGGGACAGTGATATCCACATCCATCTTGAGGTCGACAACATGCACGCGGCCGCCCTGGATGCCGAACGCAGCATGGTGCTGCAGCTGGGGGGCTTGATCCCTCTAGCGATCCTGCTCGCCATTGCATTCACCGTCTTCATCACCCGGCCATTTGAACAGATCAACTCCGCCATCCGGGTGATGGGCAAAGGCAACCTGAGCCAGGCAGTACAGGTGAGTGGCCCCAGCGATCTGGTTGATCTGGGCCGGCAGCTGGACTGGCTGCGCAAGCGGCTGCTGGAACTGGAGGAAGGCAAGAAACGCTTTCTGCAGCACGTTTCGCATGAACTGAAAACGCCCCTGGCCGCCCTGCGGGAGGGCAGCGATCTGCTGGCCGACGAGGTCGGCGGGCAGCTGTCGGACCAGCAGCGCGAGATCACCACCATCCTGCGCAACAAAAGCCTGCAGTTGCAGCGGATGATCGAGAATTTGCTGAATTTCAGCGCCGGTGATGCTGCCCGCTACAACCGCAGCCTGTTGCACGTGCAGGCCGTGAGCGTCCGCCAGCTGCTGGCGAGTGTGTTCGAAGACCATCGCCTGGTGGCGCAGGGCAAAGGCTTGCGCTTGCAATTGGCCGGCCAGGACGTGATTGTCCAGGCGGATGCCGAGAAACTGCGCATCGTGTTCGACAACGTCATCTCGAACGCGATCAAGTTTTCTCCCGAAGCCGGGCTCGTCCGCGCATCCGCAACGGCCGAGGGCCCGCTCGCCCTGATCCAGATCGATGATGAGGGCCCGGGTATTGTCCCGGAAGACCGTGAGCGGATTTTCGACCCCTTTTACCGTACCCGTACCCCCCAGCATGGGCCCGTCAAAGGAACCGGTCTGGGGCTCGCCATCATGCGCGAATTCGTGCTGGCCCATGGCGGCAGTGTCCGGGTGGCCGAGAACCGGCCACGCGGAGCCAGTTTCCGCATCAACCTGCCAAATTCGGGACCAGCCGCGACCGAAGCCAACAACCAACGGGGGACGGCATGAGGACATGGCAGCACCGGGCTTGGCCCATCCTCATCGCGACAGCGTGGCTGGGGGGCTGCCAGACCATGGTGCCGGCAACCTGGCGCATTCCGAACGGCGTGGCACCGGCCCCGGTGCAGGACCGATCAACCCTCGATGCCGACGATGCCTTCGCCTACACCCAGCATCTGCTGGCCTTGCGGCGCGACGATCTGACGCAGGAAATCCAGCAGCGTCGTGCGCGGGTGCTGGAACAGCACCTTCCGCTGGATCGCGCCAAACTTGCGTTGGCGCTTGCCCTGCCGAGCCAGAACCAGCGCGACACCCTGCATGCCATGCTGGCGCTGACCGAGGTTCCGCGCGACAACCCGCAGATTGGGGCGCCGGCCAGTGCCATGCTGAACTATCTCGAAGTGCTACTGGCATGGCAGGCGAAAGAGGAAGAAACCCTGCAGGGCCTGCTGCAGCCTGAGCACCAGGCCAGTGCCCAAACCAGTCCAGCGGTGGCAGTGACAGCAGCTGCCGCGATCGACACGGCCGCCACCCTGACCAGCCTTGCCCAGCGCCTGCGCGCCGATCTGAAACGCAACGAAGCCCAGGTCGATACCCTGACGCAACGGCTACGGGAAGAGAAGGCGCGCGCGGACGGTTTGCAGCAGAAACTGGATGCCCTGCTCAATCTGGAAAAGAGTCTGGCTGACCGCAAGGCCGCCAGGCCAGACACACGACCATGACCGTGGCCCATATTGTGTTGGCGGACGATGACGCAGAGTTGCTCAAGCTGCTGTCGATCCGCCTGTCTGGCAAGGGCTTTCGGGTCAGCGCCGTGGAAAGTGGCGAACGTGCCCTGACCTTGGTGGAGCGCGACCGGCCGGATCTGGTGATCACCGATCTGCGCATGGGTGGCATGGATGGCATGGCGCTGTTCGAAGCCATCCGCAACCAGGACCCCTCGCTGCCGGTGATCATCCTGACCGCTCACGCAACCGTGCCAGACGCGGTCGAGGCGGTGCATCGTGGGGTATTCGGCTATCTGACCAAACCCTACGATGCCCGCACCTTGATGATGCAGGTGGAGCGCGCCCTGGCGCTGTCCGGCGCCACCGCCGCCGCGCCCGCAGGAATCAGCACAACGCCGGCGGCGGAGTCGGCACGCGCCCAAGGCGACTGGCGACGTGGCCTGCTGACGCGTAGCCAGCGGATGGAAAGCCTGCTCTCGCAGGCCCGCCTCGCGGCGGAATCGGAGGCAGCCATTTTCATCCAGGGCGAAAGCGGCACAGGCAAGGAATTGCTGGCGCAGGCGATGCACCTCGCCAGCCGGCGCGCCGAGGGCCCGTTCATCGCCGTCAACTGCGGCGCGATCCCGGAAAACCTGCTCGAATCGGAACTGTTCGGACACGTCAAAGGCTCCTTCACCGGCGCGACCCGCGACCATCAGGGGCTGTTCATGGCCGCAGACAACGGGACACTGTTCCTGGATGAAATTGGTGACATGCCGGCCAGCCTGCAGGTGAAACTGCTGCGCGTGCTGCAGGAACGCGAAGTGCGACCAGTCGGCGCGACGCAGTCGCGGCGGATCAACGTGCGGGTGATTTCGGCCACCCACCGCGACCTGCAGCAACGAGTGAAGGAGGGCAGTTTCCGTGAGGACCTCTACTACCGGCTGAACGTCGTGAAACTGGAGGTCCCGCCGCTGCGTGAGCGGCGCGAAGACATCGCCCTGCTCGCCCTGCACTTCCTGCGCACGCTGGGCGACAGTTATGGCAAACACGCCCGCAGCTTTGCGCCGGATGCCCTGCAGCGGTTGCTGGCCAGCAACTGGCCTGGCAATGTGCGGCAGCTGTTCAATGTCGTGGAGCGCAGCCTTGCCCTGGCGACCACCGACGTGATCCCCGATCACCTGGTCCAGGCGGCCCTGCAGGGCGAGGCCAGCGACGTGCCTTCCTTCGACGAGGCGCGGCGCGGCTTTGAGCGGGCCTATCTGGTCCAGGTGCTGAAAATGGCCGAGGGCAACGTGTCGCAGGCCGCCCGCCTCGCCAAGCGCAACCGGACCGAATTCTACAAGCTGCTGCAGAAACACGAACTGGAGCCCAACAGCTTCAAGTCTGGCGAAAGCTGAGCCGGACCACGCCAACACCGCGCGGCCCCGCACCGCGCCGGGGTGTCCCTGCCCCGCCCCGACTGTCGCCAATCGCCGACAGACATTTCCCTATATAAATCAGACTCTTGAGCCATTCCAACGGATAGCTGTCGGGATTTGACGACAAGTCGGCTGTGAAATGCGACCACCACCGTCACACCGACGCCGTTACGCCAAAATTAAATCATATAAATCAAATATTTAAATAGTTGGCACACGGCTTGCTAACCAGTTAGCTCGAGAGCAGCACAACCGGATGGGCGTTATCCCCCCCCCCCGACGTCCATCCGGTCCCCCTGTCAAACCGTTCAATCACCACATTTACCCTGCAGTAAGTCCTGGAGAGCCAACACCATGCTGACCACCCTGACCCATCGTGCCGTTTCCTTCGCTGGCGGCTTCGGCGGCACTGGTGCCGCCCTGTAAGGCAACCGTCCCCCCCGTGGTTCCGGCCTGCTGACTGGGTCGGAGCCACACCCTTTCCGAAAACTGCCCCGCTCTGCGGGGCAGTTTGCTTGGTGCCCGGCACATCGCAGATTCGTGTCGATCAGGGCGCAGGCCGGCCAAGGGTGGACAGCTGGTCCAACACCGACACGACAGCCCCGGTGGCGCGTGGGTCGAGGGTAAGACCGAGATGACCGATGCCCGGCAGCAGCGTCACGGGCCAGGATTTTCCCTGTTGCCGCAACACCGGCTCGACCTGATCGGCATAAAAAGCCTCGTCGGCTGTCCCCACCACCACCGCCACCGGCTGATGCACTGCCCGGATATTGGTCTGGTAATCCTCCCATGGCCGAAAGTTGGCCGCCAGCGCGTAGGAGTACGACGCCGTGACCACTTCCCCTGGCTGCGGACTGATCCCGAAGCGCACGACGGGCAGATCATTGAAGCGCGTCACCCCAACCCAGTTCAACAGCCTGAGCACATGATTGCGCGCGTAGCCGAATGGCGCCCACCCATTCAGCGCCTTGCGGTAGTTCGGCGCAGTGCGGCTGAAAAACGGCGAGAGCAGCAGATATTGTTGGAACAGGTCCTGACGCTGGCTTCCGGCAAAGCGCAACGCCAGCCCGCCGCCTAAGGAAAACCCGGCCAGGGTCAGCGGCCGAAGCAACGGGACCGTTTTGACGAACGCGGCCAGGTCGTCTTCGAGTTGACCGACATAAGCGACGGTGCCGAGCGGGCCGGAACTGCCATGGCCGCGGATATCCAGCGCATAACAATGATAGGCGGCGGCCGCGAGCGCCTTGCACAGCACATGCATGGTCTTGCCGTGCGACGTCGATCCATGCAGGACCACCACACTGCCCTTGGCCGCTGCATTGGCCGGCGGATAATGGCGATACGCCAGTGCTGAACCGTCATCGGCCGGATAATGCAGTAGCGCAGGCAGGTCGCGGAAATCCACCGCATCCATCGGTCCCTTGCCGGGTTCGGGCGGAGGGGGCGCACCGGGCCCCCCGAAGACCAACGCCAGCATCAGCACCAGCACCGTCAGCAGTGGCGCGAGGACCAAGGTTTTCCAGATCATGCGGTCATCCTCAGCGACAGCGCCTGCAAATCAATGTCTGGCGTGAATCGGAATATGCAACTGGTCTGGCCGGGGCCCTGGCAGGCGAGCCTCCGGTTGCAGCGTGACATGCTCGATGTCAAAGCGCGCCTTGAGGTGCAGCCTCAGGCGCTGCAGCACCCGGGGCCACAGGGCCAGCTGCTCGATTTCGACATGAGCAGAAAGCGCGGCCTGACCGGAAGCCAAGGTCCAGATATGCAGATCATGGATGGCAAGCACCCCCGGCAGTCTGGCCATGTCCAGACCCACATCCTGCAGGTTGAGACTGGATGGCACACCTTCCATCAGCACATGGACCGCCTCGGCCAGCAGTCGCACCGTGGACAGCAGGATCGCCAGGGCAACCAGCAGGGACAACAGGGCATCCGCAGGCAGCCAACCCGTGAACCAGATGATGGCGCCAGCCGTGATGGCTGCGACGGAACCGAGCAGATCACCGAGGACATGGATCAGGGCCGCCTTCACATTCAGACCTTCCCCAGCGCGCGCCAGCACCACCGCGGCAATCACATTCACGATCAGGCCAATGAAGGCGATCAGCATGACGGCCTCGCCCGCCACGGGTTCCGGTTTGAGCAGGCGCTGCACGGATTCGACCGCGATGGCGATGATCACGGCCAGCATCAGCAGGCCGTTGAACGCTGCGGCAAGCACTTCGGCACGGACCAGTCCGTAGGAATGACGAGCACTGGGCGGGCGCTGCGCCAGATGCGCTGCCAGGGCGGCCATCCCCAGCGCAAGGGCATCCGACAGCATGTGACCAGCATCCGACAGCAGGGCCAGCGAACCCGACCACCATCCGCCAAGAGCCTCCACCAGGGAGAAACCGGCGGTGAGCAGCAGGGCGATCGTCAGGGCCTGCTGCTGTCGCCGGTTGGTGGGACGAAACGCATGCGCGTGGCCGTGATGATCGTGTCCGCCATGGCTGCCACTGCTGCCATGGGCATGACCGTGGTCTGCATGGTCGTGGTCTGCATGGTCGTGATCCGCGTTGCCGTGGTCGTGGTCCGCAGGGCAATGCTCAGGGTCCGCATGGTCGTGGCGCTCGTGATCGGTACGCCCGTGGGCGTGTCCACTCATGCGCTCTCCCAGCCGGGCAAGGCCACCTGGTCGAGCCGCAGCACGGCAGCCAGATGCTGCATGGCCCCGCGCTCCGGCAGGATGCGCCCCTGCAGGGCGGCCAACCGTTTTCCAGCGCCATCGGCGCGCTGAACGTCACCCAACTCGGCCAGCAGGGTATCCACCGCCGGGGCATCGTTGCACAACAACACCATGTCGCATCCGGCCGCAAAAGCCGCCTGCGCACGCGCTACCGGTGTACCGGCCCCCAAGGCACCCACCATTGCAAGATCATCACTGAACACGGCACCGGCAAACCCTAGCTTGCCGCGCAGCACCTGTTGCAGCCAGAACGGCGAATACCCGGCGGGCTCGGGCGCGCAGGCGGGATACAGCACGTGTGCAGGCATGATGCCGCGCAAACTGGCCGCCAGTTGCCGGAACGGGACCAGGTCGTCAGCCGCAAGCGCGGCCAGCGGGCGGGGATCGACCGGCAGATCGAGATGGGAATCCGCCTGCGGATAGCCATGGCCAGGAAAATGTTTGCCGATGCCACTGCTGCCAGCCGCCTCCAGGCCACGCACCAGCGCAGCCGCGAGCTCGGCGGCGCTTTCGGGGTCACGGGTAAAGGCACGATCACCGATCACGCTGCTCTGGCCAAAATCAAGGTCGAGGACGGGGGTGAAACTGAAGTCAATGCCACAGGTACGCAGTTCCCACGCCAACACAAAGCCGAGGTCCTCGGCGGCCTGCCGCGCCAGACTCGGCTGACTGGCATGCAGTGCCCCCAGCGTTGCCATGGCCGGCAACTTCGAGAACCCATCGCGAAACCGCTGCACCCGTCCGCCTTCATGGTCGACCGCGATCAGCAACGGCGCCGGCCGCACTGCCCGAACCTCGGCCACCAGGGCGCGCAGCTGACGGCGATCCTGGAAATTGCGGGAAAACAGGATTACCCCACCAACCCGGATATCTTCCAGCCGCCGCCGGTCGGCGGCCTGCAGGGTGGTCCCTTCCAGGTCGATCATCACACTGCCAATTTCCGTCATCCGCGGTATCCCGTCATGACCACTGCTCCCTTGGTCCAGTTTGCGTTGCCACGCCCATGCGCGATCCCGCCGATCGCGTCCGGATGCGCGGCGCTATTGTTCATCCACCGGCTGTCCATCAGCCGGCTGCCCATCAACCGGCGGCCTCCAGCACCACGAAAGCCAGCGCCGCTTCCCGTTCATCGGACAGGGACAGATGCAACCGGGTGATGCCACGGGCCTGCACGAAGGCCTGCAGCTCGGCGTGCAAGGCAAGTCCGGGGGCACCGAGCAGATCATGCGTCACGCTGATCGCCTCGAACACCACCGGATGCCGCATGCCGGTTCCCAGGGCTTTGCCAAGCGCCTCCTTGGCCGCAAAGCGCTTTGCCAGCAGGCGCTCCGGCCGCCGGCTGGCGACCAGCTCCGGCCATTCCTGGGCGCTCAGGATGCGCCGCGCCAGGCGCTCGCCGTGGCGCTGCCAGATGTCGGCCATGCGTGGAATGGCGACCAGATCGGTGCCAATGCCGACAATCACGCCGGGGTGCCCGTGCTTGCGGCCGACAGGATCAGGGCCTTCATTTCTCGCACCGCGTTTTCCCAGCCGACGAACAGGGCGTGCGCCACAATCGCGTGCCCGATGTTCAGCTCCCGAATGTCGCGCAGGGCTGCCACCGGCCGCGTGTTGTGATAATTGAGGCCGTGCCCGGCATTCACCCGCAGGCCCAGGCTGGCGCCAAACGCCGCCGCCTCGGCGAGATGGCGCAGCTCTTCCTGCTGGGCAGCCTCGCTTTCCAGCTCGGCGTAGCGCCCCGTGTGCAGCTCGATCACCGGGGCGCCGGCCGCCACGGCAGCCTCGATCTGGCGGCGGTCGGCATTGATGAACAGTGACACGCGAATGCCTTCGCCGGCGAGTCGCTGGCAGGCGTCCTTCACGCGGTCGAAGTGTCCCACCACATCCAGGCCGCCCTCGGTGGTGATCTCGGCGCGCCGCTCCGGCACCAGGCACGCATCGTGCGGCTTGATCCGCCCGGCGATCGCCAGCATCTCATCGGTGACCGCGCATTCCAGGTTCATGCGGGTGGTGAGCACCTCGCGCAGGATTTCCAGGTCGCGGTCCTGGATATGCCGGCGGTCTTCGCGCAAATGCAGCGTGATGGCATCTGCGCCGGCATATTCGGCCAGCAGGGCTGCCTGCACCGGACTGGGATAGCGGGTGCCGCGCGCCTGACGCAAGGTGGCAATGTGATCGATGTTGACGCCAAATTGAATCACGGCAGCGTGATCTCCTTGAACAGCTTGCGGGTGTGAAGGTCCTGGTGTCCCAGGTGGAAGGCCAGCACCTGACGCATCAGCGACTTTGCCTGTACCGCCGTGGCGGGGTCTGACCAGTCGTCTGCGGCGATTGCCAGCAATGCACGACCCGAAAATTGTACTGCATTCGGCCGCCGCTCTGCGATGCGCGGCCCGTGATCGGGGTCAAACGCATACCAGCGCTCCGGGTCCAGCGCAGCCCCCGAATCCGGGTCGTGATCGAGCGGCAGGGCATAGCCCAGTTCCCGCAGCAGGCAGAGTTCGAACCGGCGCAACACCACCCCTTCCCCGCCCAACGCGGCAAGCGTGGCCAGGGTCTGGCCATAGGCATCGTACAGTCGCGGATGGGGATCATCGCGCGCCAGCAGGCGCAGCATCAATTCGTTCAGATACAGGCCACAGTAGAGGGCTTGCCCGGCGAGCAGCGGCTGGAAGGCGCCCCAATCGGCCTGCGACAGGGTGCGCAACTCACCCTTGCCAAACCACTCCAGCTGCAGGGGCTGGAAAGCGCGCAGCAAGCCCCGCACTGGAGACCGCGGGCGCCGCGCACCACGTGCCATCAGCGCCAGTCGGCCGTGATCACGGGTCAGTACCTCGACCAGCAGGCTAGTCTCGCGCCAAGGCAGCGTATGCAGAACATACGCGCCGCCGCGCAGTTTTCCCCCTCGCTCAGAACTCATGCCCCAGGCTCTTCAGGGTGCGCTCGTCATCCGCCCAGCCACCCTTTACCTTGACGAACAGCTCCAGGAAAACCTTGCCATCGAACAGTTTCTCGAGATCGGTCCTGGCGCGCTGACCGATCTCCTTCAGCTTGCTGCCCTGATGGCCGATCACGATCGCCTTCTGGTTGTCCTGGTCGACAAGGATCACGGCCTGGATGTGACGCAGGGTGCCTTCCAGGGCGAAGTGCTCGATGGCTACCGTGGTGGCGTAGGGCAACTCGTCGCCCAGCAGGCGAAACAGCTGCTCACGGATGAATTCCGCCGCAAAAAACCGCTCGTTGGCATCCGTCACGTCATCTGCGGCATAGATCGGTTCCCCTTCCGGCAGCCGCTGCCGGATTTCACCCAGCAACGCCTCCAGCTGGGTTTCCTTCTGGGCGCTGATCGGCACCAGGGCTGCGAAACGGTCGAGGGCGCCCAATTCCCCCAGGAAGGGCAGCAGCCGCTCGCGCGGATGCACGCGATCGACCTTGTTGATGGCAAGGATTGGCCGCACATTCGGCGGCAGGCGGTCGAGCACGAGACGGTCGTCAGGCCCGAACTTGAGGGCTTCGATCACCATCACCACCACATCGGTTTCGGCCAGCGTGCTCAGTACCGACCGGTTCATGGCCCGGTGCAGGGCATTGCCATGCTTGACCTGCACGCCGGGGGTATCGACGAACACGTACTGGGCATCGTCGCGGGTCAGGATGCCGCGGATACGGTGGCGCGTGGTCTGCGGCTTGCGCGACGTGATGCTGAGTTTCTGCCCAACCAGGTGATTGACCAGGGTGGACTTGCCCACATTGGGTCGACCGACAATGGCAATGGTGCCGCAACGAAAGTTCGGACCGGAAGCACTCATGGGCGGGAGGCCTGTTCGAGTTGTTGGAGGAGTTGGCGGGCGGCATCCTGCTCGGCCCGTTTGCGACTGGTGCCGGTGCCAGTGGCACGCAAACCGTTGCGGGGCAGATGCGCCTCGACAACAAAGGTGGCGGCGTGCACCGGCGTGGCGGGGTCCTGCAACTGATACGCTGGCAGAGGCCATCCGCGTGCCTGCATCAGCTCCTGCAGCCGGGTCTTGGCATCCTTGTCATGGAGCGGTGGCGCGGCACCGTCGGTCGCCGCCAGCCGTCCGGCAAACAGATGCCCTACCACGCGCTCTGCCGCCGGATAACCGCCGTCCAGAAAGACGGCACCAATCAGGGCCTCGACGGCATCGGCCAGCACGGCGGGCTGCGCATGCACTGCGCCACTGCGCGCCACCGCTCGGCTGACCAGCAGCAGATCGCCCAGGCAGAGCACCTGCGCGATGTCGGCCAGCGCCTCCTTGCGGACCAGTGCCGTGCGCGCCACGCTCAGGGCGCCTTCATCCCAGGCCGGGTGGGCCTGCATCAGCAACGCAGAAATTGCCGTGCCCAGCACCGCATCGCCCAGAAATTCCAGGCGCTGGTTGTTGGTGCCCTGCTCGGCGCTGTGGGTGAGCGCCTGCGTCAGCAGGGTTTCAGTACGAAAGACGTGATCCAGTTGCTGCTGCAGGCGCTGCAGGGCTGCGGGATCCGCCGAGACAGGCACGGATCAGGGCTTCCCGTTTACCGGGCGGCTGCTGGCAGAAAACTCGATCAACAGAAACACGTGCTGCACCACCGGAATGCGGGCGGTGTATTCCACGCTGATGCGCTTCTGATCCGGTGACTTCTCGATGACCAGGTCGCTACTTTTCACGCTGGTCACATCTTCAATGTCGGCCCGGCGCTGAAAGGCGGCGCGCAATTCAAGATCGGACGCATCGTGCGTCTGGCCCGATTCCTCGAGGCCGGCGAGGATGCTCACCACACGCTGATGTTCGTAATAGGCAGGCGCGATGCGCAGCCCCAGGATCAGCACCAGCACCAGCGGGATCAGCACCGCCAGCAGGCCGACCAGGCTAAGCCCGCGCTCACCGCGCCCGCGGTGAATCCCAGCGCAGGCGGGCCGCGTGGCGTCCGGTCGCCAGCTGGTGTGCATCGGGCAATCCAGCATCAGGGAATGCTCCGTCCGATGCGCGACAGCTCGCCGAAATTCCACCAGATGATGAACGCGCGACCCACGATGTTGCGGTCTGGCACGAAGCCCCAGTAGCGGCTGTCGGAACTGCTGTCGCGATTGTCACCCATCATGAAGTAATTGCCGGCCGGCACGGTGCAGGTGAAGCTGTCTTCCTTGTACTGGCACGCGTCGCGGTGCGGAAAATCGTGCACCCGGGACGTGAACACGCTGGGCTGGTCAAGCCGGATCTGAATGGTGTGCAGATGCTCGCCCAACTGCTCTTCCATGCGTTGGGCGTTCGGAAACTCGGCGATGCCGTTCAGGGCAGCCCCTTCGGACGCCGTCGCGGTCAGCGGCTGGCCGTTCACGCTGATCTGCTTGTGGGCATAGCTGATCACGTCCCCCGGCAGACCTACCACGCGCTTGATGTAGTCCACAGACGGATCTTCAGGATACCGGAACACCATCACGTCACCACGCTGCGGTTGGCCAACCGCCAGCAGCGGCTGGTTGGTCACCGGCAACCGCAGGCCATACGCATACTTGTTGACCAGGATGAAATCCCCGATCTGCAGCGTGGGGATCATCGATCCGGACGGAATCTTGAAGGGCTCGGCCACAAACGAGCGCACGAAGAACACGACAAAGATCACCGGAAAGAAACTGCGCCCCAGATCGAGCCAGGCTGGCTCACTTTCCGGAACCACTGCCGCGCCGGGCGTACCGGTCGCGTCCATCGAATCCAGGAACAGGGGCTGGGAATTGTCGCGGCGGAACAGCACCCGCTCGGCCAGCATGACAGCTCCGGTCACCAAGGTGGCAATCAGCAGTGCCTCGGAAAACCCAAACCACTTCAGCACCACCCCCAGCGCCAGCAGGCCAACCAGCAGACCCAGCCACGCCAGTTGCAGCCAGGACTGAAGATCCTCGCGCTGCGCCGAGGCGCGCGGCGACACCAGGTCCCAGATGGCACCGGGCAGGCACACCACGATCACGGCAATTGCAATCCACTGCAGATCCATCAACGACTCTCCACCTGCAGGATGGCCAGGAAAGCCTCCTGCGGAATTTCAACACTGCCCACCTGCTTCATGCGCTTCTTGCCGGCCTTCTGTTTCTCGAGCAGCTTGCGCTTGCGCGAGATGTCGCCGCCGTAGCACTTCGCCAGCACGTTCTTGCGCAGGGCCTTGATCGTCTCGCGCGCGATGATGTGCGCCCCGATGGCAGCCTGCACCGCTACATCGAACATCTGGCGCGGAATCAGCTCGCGCATTTTCGAGGCCAGTTCCCGGCCACGATATTGGCTGGTGGCACGATGCACGATCAGCGACAGCGCGTCGACCTTTTCACTGTTGATCAGGACATCGAGCTTCACCAGGTCGGACGCGCGGAATTCCTTAAACTCATAATCCAGCGAGGCGTAACCACGACTGACCGACTTCAGGCGATCGAAGAAATCCATCACCACTTCATTGAGCGGCAGTTCATAGCTCAGCATCACCTGACGCCCCGCATACTGCATGTCGCGCTGCACGCCCCGTTTCTGATTGCACAAGGTCATCACCGCGCCTACGTGCACTTCGGGCACCAGGATCGTCGCATTGATGATCGGTTCGCGAATTTCCTCGATCTTCGACGGATCCGGCATGCGCGACGGGTTTTCGATTTCCTCAATGGTGCCGTCCTTCAGCACCACCTCGTACACCACGGTCGGGGCCGTGGTGATCAAGTCCATGTCATATTCGCGCTCGAGACGCTCCTGCACGATTTCCATGTGCAGCAGACCAAGGAAACCACAACGGAAGCCGAAGCCCAGGGCCTGCGAGGTTTCCGGCTCGTAGTGCAGGGCGGCATCATTGAGCTTCAGCTTTTCGAGGGCATCACGCAGGGCCTCGTACTGATTGGTCTCGACCGGGTACAGCCCCGCAAATACCTGGCTCTGAGCTTCCTTAAACCCCGGCAGAGGCTCGGTCGCCGGATTCGCGGCCAAGGTGATGGTGTCACCCACGCGGGCGGCCTGCAGTTCTCGGATGCCGGCAATCACGAAACCGACCCCGCCGGCACTGAGCGCCTCAAGGGGCTGCGACTTGGGCGTGAATACCCCGACTTGCTCGCACAGCTGCACCGATTTGGTCGACATCAGCTGGATACGGTCCTTGGGGCGCAAGGTGCCGTCGACCACCCGCACCAGCATCACCACGCCAACATAATTGTCGAACCAGGAGTCAATGATCAGGGCCTTCAACGGCGCTGCCGGGTCCCCCTTGGGGGGCGGAATGCGCTGGATCAGCGCTTCCAGCACGTCTTCCACCCCAAGGCCGGTCTTGGCACTGCAGGTGACCGCATCGGTGGCATCGATGCCGATGATGTCCTCGATTTCGGCCTTCACCCGGTCGGGTTCAGCCTGCGGCAGGTCGATCTTGTTCAGCACCGGCATCACCTCCACCCCTTGCTCAATGGCGGTGTAGCAGTTGGCGACGGTCTGTGCCTCGACACCCTGCGAGGCGTCGACCACCAGCAGCGCCCCTTCGCAGGCGGCGAGCGAACGAGATACCTCGTAGGCAAAGTCGACGTGGCCGGGGGTGTCGATCAGGTTGAGCTGGTAAACCTGCCCGTCCCGCGCCTTGTAGCGCAGGGCGGCGGTCTGGGCTTTGATGGTGATACCCCGCTCACGCTCCAGATCCATCGAATCGAGGACCTGTGCCTCCATCTCGCGATCGGAAAGTCCTCCGCACAACTGGATCAGACGGTCGGCAAGCGTCGACTTGCCGTGATCAATGTGGGCAATAATGGAGAAGTTGCGAATGTGGTTCATGGAGTCCGGAGAGGAAGGCCGACAGGAATCCGCCAGCGCGTTGCCGGGCAGGAGGTGCCGAGCCTGAAGGCTGAAGGGAGAAGTCTAGCCGATGCGGGCCATAAACGCATCCAGCGCGACGGGGTCGAACCGGTGACGGCAGATCTCGACGCTGCCCGGCTGGGAAGGCGCCGCGTCTCCAAAGAGTACGGGAATGTGCTCCCCGAAGCGCTCCTCCAGGTGCTCGGCCTCGTCCAGGTCGAGCCAGTCGACCTGAATCGGACGCCCCTGAAGGTGGGCCTGCAGGGCCTCGGCGAGCTCGGTGCACAAATGGCAATATGAGCGACCCAACAGCACCAGCCGCCGTCGGGTGGGCGGCACAGCGGCGTGGTCAGCCGGCACCGCCGTCCTTCTTCAAGGTGATGTAGCGCGATGAGTCACCGCGCCGCACCAGCAGGGCCACGGCCTTGCGGTCTGCGGTTGCGGTCAGCGCCTTGTTGAATTCTTCCACGCTCGAAACATCAGCCGTGTTGACCGAGATGATCACGTCGCCGGGCTGCAGACCGGCCTTGGCGGCAGCGCCGCTCACATCCTGGACCAGAACCCCGCCCTTCAGATCGAGTTCCTTGCGCTGCTCGTCCTTCAGGGTGCCCAGTGACAGGCCGATCTTGGAAGCCGGATTTTCTCCGCCGGTACGGCGCGAGGCAGGACGCAGACCGCCGCCTTCTTCTCCCGGCATTTCGCCCACCGCCACAGTCAGGTCCTGATTCTGACCCTTACGCCACACACTGACTTTCACACTGCTGCCCGGGCGCGTCGCTCCGACCGCGCGCGGCAGGTCTTCCCGCGACTTGATCGGCTTGCCGTCGAACCGGGTGATCACGTCGCTGACCTGCAGGCCGCTGGTGTCAGCCGGCCCACCTTTCTCCAGGCTCGCCACCAGGGCACCCTGCGCCTTCGCAAGGCCAAACGATTCGGCGATATCGGTCGTCACATCCTGGATCACCACGCCCAGCCAGCCGCGCGTCACCTTGCCACTGTCGCGCAACTGCTTCGACACATCCAGGGCGACGTCGATCGGGATCGCAAACGACAGGCCCATGAAGCCGCCCGTGCGACTGTAGATCTGCGAATTGATGCCGACCACTTCCCCCTTCAGGTTGAACAGGGGACCGCCCGAGTTGCCTGGGTTGATCGGCACGTCTGTCTGAATGAAAGGCACCAGGGTTTCCTGTGGCAACGAACGGCCTTTGGCACTGACGATGCCCTTGGTCACGGTGCTCTCAAAACCGAAGGGCGACCCGATCGCCACCACCCACTCCCCAACCTTCAGCTTGTCGATGTCACCGGTCTTGACCGGCACCAGACCGGTAGCCTCGACCTTGATCAGCGCCACATCGGTCTTGCGATCACTGCCAATCACCTTGGCCTTGAACTCCCGCTTGTCGGTCAACGCGACCACGATCTCGTCAGCGCCCTGCACCACGTGCGCGTTGGTCAGGATATAACCGTCGGCACTGATGACAAAACCAGAGCCGAGCGAATGCTGCTCACCACCCCCGTCGCGCGGCCCTCCACCATTGCCCCCATTGCCCGGTCCACCGGGGCCATGTGGAGACCCGCCCGGCGGCACCGGAATGCCGTAACGGCGAAAGAACTCCTGCATGGCATCATCGCCACCATCGACACCTGCCTTGGGGACTTGGGTGGTGCTGATGTTGACAACCGATGCGGACTGCTTTTCGACCAGATCGGTGAAATCCGGCAACCCCTCGGCGCGGGCAAACCAGGGCAGCAGCATGAAAACCAGACACAACCAGAGACGACGCATAGTAAACCTCCCGTTCAGGGTTTGTTCTTGACGGAGACGGCAGACCGCACCATTTGTGCGACAGCGGCCGGCGGAACTTCTCCGATAGCCGTCACCTGCTGCTCACCAATTCGCCACGAATACAGACTGAGCGCACCACGGCGCGACTCACTGGGGGCACCGCCGGCCGGGCTACGGGCAGGTTCGATGAACACCGAAACCGCCGCAATACCGTCCGAGTAAACCTGCTGGATCATCATGCCGCCCCGGGCATCCACCGGCCGGCGCAGGTCCAGCACCTTGCGGAAGCCGGCGGGAGGACTGCCGATCTGCCAGCCACCATCCACATCCTGAACCAGTCCGCTGCGGTCCCAAAGCCAGCCGTCACCGCTCCAGGAGGGGCGCAAGCGCTCCGGCGCGGGAGCCGGCACCATCTCGAACTCGGTGAACACAAACTGCTGCAACACGCCCCGGGCACCGTCTTCCACCGCCGCCCGCAGCATCAGTCCGGTTTCGTTGTCTGCGCAAAGCCGGTAGCCGAAGCGCAGGGCATCGCGCGGCTCCAGCCGGATCAGCTGGCATTCCCGACCCGCCACCCGGTCAATGCCAGCCAGGGAAACGTTGTACCAATCGCGCAGCTGGGTCGGACTGCCGGTCAGCAGGGAGGGGAAGAAATGCCGCCCCTCGACGCGATCCAGCTTCACCACCCGATTGTCCGGTTGATATACCGCAATCTGACTGTTCTCCCGGATCAGCTCGCGCGGCGGCCCATCCAGCGCCTCGACCTTGCCCCGTTCACTGCCGCCGTCATTGACATGCAGGATGCGGGAGGTTTCCGACCGGCCGTCATGGGTGAACGTGAACACGCCGCCATAATTCATCGCCTGGGACGAGCGCGACATCCGCAACAGCCAGTCCAGTGCATCGCTGCCACGTCCTGGGGCGTCGGCACACGCCGATCCAGCCACCAGCAACCCGGCCAACATCAACAGCCACTGCAGGCGCTTCATTGTCCGCGCGCGCCTCCGCTGCTGCTGACCGCCTCCAGACTGGTGCGCTGGAAGCCGGTCGTGGCGATCTCGCGGTGCAGGTCGATGAACCGATCCATTTCGGCCGGGTCTGCGAGCTGCACCTCCGCCTCACCCAAACCGGTGCTGGCCAACATAGCATGGGCAGCCTGTCGCATACTGCCGGCCGACGCGGTCACCGCATCCCCCACCAGCGGAATCTGGTTGAGCTGAAAAACAACCAGTGCCGCCGAGGCCGCAATCGCCCAAGGTATCCAGCGCCCGGTCAGGGCAGGCATGGCCGCAAGGCCAGCCGACACGGAAAGGCGTGAGCCACGCTCTGGTGCCGGCTCCTGGGCAATCTGCGCCAACGCACGCTGCGCACCGGCACTGCCCGTGGTGACCATCCGGTCACCCTCACGCAAGGCGTCGCCGATCAGGCTGTAGGTTTCCCAGTCGGCGCTCCAGTCTTCGGCGGCCTCGGCTTCCAGGGTTTTCAGCAGGCGGGCCGTGGCCAGTTCGTCCAGTTCGCCATCCAGCAGGGCTGAGAGTTGTTCGTGGTTCATTACCATCTCCTGTCTTTCGAAGTGCCAAGCTGCGGCCGCAACCGTTCGGCAATCGCCTCACGGGCCCGGAAGATGCGCGAACGCACCGTTCCGATCGGGCAGGCCATCACGGTGGCGATTTCCTCGTAACTGAGCCCGTCGATCTCGCGCAGGGTGATGGCGGTGCGCAATTCCTCCGGCAGGCTTTCCATACTTTCGTTCACCGTGCGGGCAATCTGCTTGCTCATCAGCTCGGCTTCCGGGGTATTCATATCCCGTAGCTGGTCGCCATCGTCGAAGGTTTCCGCTTCTTCGCTGTCAAAGGGCGTGGACGTGGGGGCACGGCGCCCCAGCGCCACCAGGTAATTCTTTGCCGTGTTGATGCCGATCCGGTACAGCCAGGTATAAAACGCGCTTTCGCCGCGGAAGGAACCCAGCGCCCGGTACGCCTTGACGAAGGCTTCCTGGGTGACATCCTCGACCTCGGCGGGATCGCGGATCAGCCGGCTGAGCAGTCGCCCAAGCTTGCGCTGGTATTTGATGACCAACAGCTCGAATGCACGCTTGTCACCCCGCTGGGCCCGCTCGACCAGCACCTGGTCCAGCTCCCGGTCTGTCGGCGGAAGCGCCACGGTAAGGCTTGTCTGATCGTTCAATTGCTTGCGCGCTTCCTGACCCATCGCGACCAGAGGAGCTCCGGGCATGTCGAGGGATCCGTAGTATAAGCTGGTCATAGGCCGACTCCCTAAGGGTGTTCCGGAAGGACAGACCGGACCAGCGCTGGCTTGGTTCCCTGAATGCGCCGCGGTTCGCCGAAACACGGCATGGGTTCGCGCCCGGGGATTTGCCGCCGGGCGCCGCCGTTGGTCTGGCCGCCGCGTGGGTCGGCTTGGCCTTATACTGAAGGGCTTTGCGGAACGCTGCGACGGCAGCGGGCGGCCGCCATCTGACACTCGCACTGGCATGAACCACCAGCAGCCTGACACCCGCCGCCACACATCCGCAAACCGATGATCCTGCAGGAGCCCAAAGGCTGATGACGTCCGAACGCGAATTCATGGAATACGATGTAGTGGTGGTTGGCGCCGGCCCGGCGGGCCTGAGCTGCGCGCTGCGCCTGAAACAGCTCGCGGCGGCGGGCGGCCAGGAAATCAGCATCTGCGTGGTCGACAAAGGCTCCGAGGTCGGTGCCCACATCCTGTCGGGTGCGGTGATCGAAACCAGGGCGCTCGACGAGCTGCTGCCAGACTGGCGCGCGCTCGGCGCGCCGCTCGACACACCTGCCACGCAGGACCGCTTTCTCTGGCTCACGCAACGGCATGCGGTGCCATTGCCAACGCCGCCGCAGATGCACAACCAGGGCAATTATGTGATCAGCCTGGGCAATCTGTGCCGCTGGCTGGCAACGCAGGCAGAAGCGGCTGGCGTCGAAATCTATGCCGGTTTTGCGGTCGCTGAAGTGCTGTACGACCCCAGCGGCGCCGTGTGTGGCGTGGCTACCGGCGACCTCGGCGTGGGCAAGGACGGCACACCCACCACACAGTTCCAGCGCGGCATGGAGCTGCGGGCCCGGCAGACGGTGTTTGCCGAGGGCTGCCGGGGCTCGCTGACCGGGGAACTGTTCACCCGCTTCCAGTTGCGCGACGGCGTCGACCCGCAAACCTATGGTCTCGGCATCAAGGAACTGTGGGAAATCGAACCGGGCAAGAGCGCGCCTGGCACCATCCTGCACACCGTCGGCTGGCCCCTGCCGCACGACACTTATGGCGGCAGCTGGCTGTACCACCTGAAGGACAACCAGGTGTCGGTCGGCTTTGTGGTGGGACTGGATTACCGCAATCCGCACCTCTCGCCGTTCGAGGAATTCCAGCGCTTCAAGCAGCACCCGGCCATCCGCAACCTGTTTGTCGGCGGCCGCCGGATTTCCTATGGCGCCAGAGCCCTGTCAGAAGGTGGCCTGCAGTCCCTGCCACGGCTGACCTTTCCGGGTGGTCTGCTGGTGGGCGACACCGCCGGCTTCCTGAATGTGGCCAAGATCAAGGGTACGCACACGGCCATGAAGTCCGGCATCGAGGCGGCCGGGGCCCTGCACGCGCTGCTCTGCGACGCCTCGGCAGATGGGGCACGCGAAGCCACCAGCTACCGTCCGCGTCTGGAAGCCAGCTGGCTGTGGGATGAGCTCTATCGGGTACGCAACATCCGGCCAGCTTTCCGCTGGGGCCTGCTGGGCGGCATCGCCTACGCCGCCGTGGATACCTACCTGTTGCGCGGCAAGGCGCCGTGGACGCTGCATCACCACGCCGACCACCTGCAACTCCGGCCGGCGGCCACCCAGCCCAGGATCGACTACCCCCGTCCGGATGGCGTGGTGAGCTTTGACCGCTTATCCTCGGTGTTTCTGTCCAACACCAACCACGAGGAAAACCAGCCGGCCCATCTGCGCCTGCGCGACAGTGAGGTGCCAGTAACCCACAACCTGGCCCTCTACGACGCGCCGGAACAGCGCTACTGCCCGGCCGGAGTCTATGAAATCGTACGCGTTGAGCATGCTGCACCGCGCCTACAAATCAACGCCCAGAACTGCGTACACTGCAAGACATGCGACATCAAGGACCCCACCCAGAACATCCATTGGGTGGTGCCCGAAGGTGGCGGAGGGCCGAACTACCCCAATATGTGAGCTGGCCCGGCACACCATAAGAACGGGAGGCAGGATGAAAAAAGTCAAGCAACTGCTAGAGAGCAAGACCCAGGCCGTCTGGAGTGTGCGACCGGATGCCAGCGTCCTGCATGCCCTGGAAGTGCTGGCAGCGCGCGGTGTAGGTGCCCTGGTGGTGATGGACGGCAGCACGCTGGTGGGCATCCTGTCCGAGCGCGATTACGCCCGCAAGGTGGCGCTGCGTGGCAAGTCGTCGCTCGACACCCAGGTGGCCGAAATCATGGTCGAAGACGTGCTGTATGTGACGCCAGACCACAATACCGATGAATGCATGGCCCTGATGAGCAGCCGCCGCATCCGCCACCTGCCCGTGGTGGACCAGGGCCGGGTGGTCGGCATGCTCTCGATCGGCGATCTGGTCAAGAACCTGCTCGAGGAGCAAAAGAACACCATTGAACAACTGGAACAGTACATCCGCGGCACCTGAGCGCCGGCCCCGCCACGCCGAGTTTCACTTTCTTTCCAGCGCCCTGCAGGGTCACACCCTGCAACTGCACTACGCCCTGCGCGGTGGCCCGGATCCGGATCAGTCATTCTGCGAACGGCTGACCCTGCCCGCCGGGCTGCCGCCACCCAACCGCCAGGATCCCGCGATCCAGGCCCTGGTGCGCGCCTGTCATCTCGCCTTTGGTGTTTCGTACTACAAGGCCGCCCTGCCACCCCAGGTGGTGCTGTCAGCGCCGGGCTATGACCGGCTCACCCTCCAGGAACTGGCCTTCTGGGACCTGCTCTACAGCGACGGCCTCGGCGAATTCTATTTCCGCAACGGCCTGCCGGTGCCGGCGGATGTCGGCTTCCTGCGCCAGGCGCGGCCCGCCGCCGCCAGGGACCCTGCTGCCAACGACGCCAGTGCAAACCGGGCAGAAGCCCCCACCGAACGGGCCCTGGTACTGATTGGCGGCGGCAAAGACAGCGGCCTGGTGGCGGACATGGTGCAGACCAGCGGGGTTGCTGCCGCTGCCTTGTCGCTCGGCGACAGTCCCTGGATGGCACGTTCGGCGGCGGCGGCGGGCATGACCCTGCACCGCATCGGCCGGCAGATCGATCCGGCCCTGCTGACGCTGAACGCGCAGGGTGCCTGGAACGGTCATGTGCCGATTTCCGCCTGCATCGCTGCCGTGGCCTGTCTGGTGGCACGGACGGGCGGCTTTACGGATGTGCTGGTGGGCAACGAACGGGGTGCCAATGATGCCAACGTGGTCTGGCAAGGTCGCCCAATCAATCACCAATGGAGCAAATCCAGCCGTTTCGAGCAGGCCTTCCAGCACTGGTCCCACTATGCTGTCGGCCCCTGGCCGCGCTATGCCAGCGTGCTGCGCCCGCTGTCCGAGATCCGCATCGCGGCGGCCTTCGCCCAGTGTCCTGCCCAACATGCGCACTTCACCTCGTGCAACCGCAATTTCCGCCAGTCGCCGGGCGCGCGACCTGCCCGGTGGTGCGGTGTCTGTGCGAAGTGCGTCTTCGTTGCCCTGATCCTGGCACCGCACCTGGATGCAGCGCGCACCGCAACCATCTTCGACACGGGCATCCTGACCAACCCGGAGAACCGGCCACACCTGCTGGCGCTGCTGGGACTGGCCGACGTCAAGCCGTGGGACTGCGTGGGCACCGCGCAGGAATGCTGGCTGTCGCTGCTGGCCCTGCAGCGCCAGGGACGCCTGCCGGCCGAGCTGGCCGCGCTGGCCGCCCAGGCCCCTGCCACGCTGCTCGGCAACGGCTTCGACCGTGCCTGGGCCGCCGAATGGGCCAGTCAGCCCAGCCCCGATCTGTCCCCTGCCTGGAGAGCCCGCCTCGATGCGTATCTCGGCACTGCTTGACCGGCCGGTGATCCTGCTCGGCCTGGGCCGGGAGGGGCTGGCGGCGGCCAGCCTGCTGCGCGCACGCGGCCATCGGGCGCCCTGTTTCGCGCTCGCCGACCAGCTGCCACCTGACCTGCCGACCGGCGTGCGCAGCCTGGGGGTCGCCGAACTGGCCGCACTGCGGGCCGATCGGCCGGTGGCGGTGCGCTCGCCGGGTTTCGCCCCCCACCATCCGCTGCGCCAGGCCTTGCAGGCCAAGAACATCGAACAGACTACCGGCACCCGCATCATGCTGGCCGAGCTGCAGCATGCCGGCATTGCCACCACCGCAATCACCGCCTCTAAGGGCAAGAGCACCACCAGCACGCTGCTGCAGGGCTGTCTTGCCGCCAGCGGCGTGACGGCAAGGCTGCTCGGCAACATCGGCGCGCCTGCCCTGGCGGCGCTGGATACAGTGCTTGCCGAACGGCCCCAGGTGGTGCTGGAACTCTCGAGTTACCAGTGCGACGACCTGCAGGCCGGCGAAGGCCCCAGCCAAGCGGTGCTGGGCCCCCTGTTTCCCGAACACCTGGACTGGCACGGCAGCCTGGAAGCCTATTACGCCGCCAAGGTGCGCCTGCTGCAGGCGGTCCCCGCCGGTGGCCGGCTCGTGGTCCATGCCTCGGCGCGCCCGGTGCTGGAAGCCTTCGCGCTCGATGGCGTGCTGTCGCGGCCAGACCTGCAGGTGGAATGGGTACAGGCAGCCCCCGGACAAGGGCTGTTCGCCGACGCCGCTGGCATCTGGCGGGATGGTGAGCGGATCATCGACTCGGTCGCAATCCGTCTGCCGGGTCAGCACAACCGCGAAAACGCCTGCCTGGCGTTTGCGGCGGCCCGCCATGCCGGTGCCGACGTGGCCGGCCTGCACGCGATGCTGCAAGGCTTCGCCGGCCTGCCCTACCGGCTGCAGGATGAGGGCATGCACGGTGGTCGGCGCTGGATCAACGACAGCATCTCGACCGCGCCGGAGGCTGCCTGCGCTGCCCTGGAGGCCTGCCAGGGCCAGGTCGATACCTTGGTGGTCGGTGGACAGGATCGCGGCTACGACTATCAGCCCCTGTTGGCAGCTATCCGCCGGTGGCGGGTACGGCATGTGGTGACGCTGCCGGACAGCGGGGCGCGGGTCCTGGCGGCGCAGGCCTTGGCTGATCCAAGAGTGGTGAATCCTGGAGTCGCTGGTTCAGGAGTGGCTGGTCAGGCGCTCGCAGGCCAGCCGGCAGCAGAGGCCACGGCCACCCCCCAGTTCCATGCCGCCGGGAACCTGCAGGAGGCCGTGCAGCTCTCATACCGGCTAACCCCACCCGGGGGCCTGTGCCTGTTTTCTCCGGCAGCGCCGTCCTACCACCTGTGGTCGGGCTTTGAGGCGCGGGGTGCCGAGTTCCGGCGCTGGCTGACCGAGCTGCCACCCAATCCATCGGCCTGATTTCGACCGCAACCGCCTGGACATTCCGACGCATGAGTTCCTCCCCACGGCCGCCGACCGGCCCCTTGCTCCAGGTCGACGGACTGTGCCGACGCTTCGAGGGCCCGCAGGGCCGGGCGGTACTGGCCGACCTTGACCTGAGCCTGGCCGCCGGCGAGTACGTGGCAATCATGGGTCCGTCGGGCAGTGGCAAATCGACCCTGCTCAATGTGCTGGGAGGACTGTTACGACCGGATGCCGGCGTGGTGCGCCTGGAGGGTACCGACCTGGCCACCCTGCCGGATGCTGCCCTCACCCGCCTGCGTCGTCGTCGTATCGGCTTTGTCTTTCAGGCCTTCCACCTGTTGCCCCATCTGAGCGCGGCGCACAATATCGCGCTGCCGCTGCAACTCGATGGTGTGCCCCGACCGCAGGCCCTGCAACGCGCCGCACAGCTGCTCGAACAGGTCGGCCTGGGCGGACGCCGCGATGCGCTGCCCGGCGAGCTCTCCGGTGGCGAGGTGCAGCGCGTCGCCGTGGCGCGCGCGCTGGCGCATCGCCCGGCCCTGGTGCTGGCTGATGAACCAACCGGCAACCTTGACCATGGCATCGGCCTGCGCGTGCTGGCCTTGCTGCGCGAACAGCTGGGCGAGGCAGGTGGCAGCGGCCTGCTGGTGACCCATTCCCTCGAAGCCGCCCGCACGGCGGACCGGATCCTGATGTTGCGGGATGGCCGTCTGTGGCCCTGGGACGGGGAAGGCGGATGACGACCCGAGAGGGTCTGGCCCATCTGCGTCCCCTGCGTGTTGCCCTGGCCGGCGGCCAGGGTCAGTGGGGACGCCAGCTGATGGCGGTGCTTGCCATCGCGCTGGGCACCGCGCTGGGCGTGGCGGTGAACCTGATCAACGGCGCGGCGGTCGACGAATTCGCCGCTGCTGCCAACCAGTTCGGCGGCGCCGCCGATCTCTCCGTCAGCGCCGGTCGGGATGGGTTCACCGATGCAGTCTATCCCCTGGTGGCAGCCCTGCCGAGCGTCGAGGTTGCCAATCCGGTGGTCGATGTCACGGTGCTGATGCGCTGCCATCCGGGCAAAGCCCAGGGCACCCGGCTGCTCGGACTGGATGTGCTGCAGGCCGGCCGGATCGACCCGACGGCACAACCACCGGCGGCGCTCGCCCGGGCTCTCCTCAATCCAGGTCAGGCGGCCATCAGCCAGGCGGCGGCCGCCGCCCTCGCCTGTACCACTGGCGATCGGCTGACCCTGCAGACGGCCGACCAGACCCAGATCGTGACGATCGCCGGTCTGCTACCTGATGACGGCAGTGGCCGCAGCTTCCTGTTGCTCGATATCGGCAATGCCCAGGAGATGGCTGGCATGACCGGTCGCCTGCAGCGCATCGATGTGCGCCTGCGCGCCGGGGTCACCCCGGGGGCAGTGCAGGCGGCCCTGCGCACTGCCCTGCCGGCCGGGGTCCAGGTCACACCGCCGGGTGCCACGGGCACCCGTACCGCCACACTCTCGCGTGCCTATCGCGCCAATCTCACCGTTCTCGCGCTGATTGCCCTGTTCACCGGCGGTTTTCTGGTGTTCACCACACAGACCCTGGCCGTTGCCCGCCGTCATGGCCGGATCGGCCTGATGCGTGCCCTGGGCGTGGAGCGACGGCAGGTGCTGCTGGCCATCGCGCTGGAGGGCGGCCAGGTGGGTCTGGCCGGTTCGATCCTGGGCATCGCCCTTGGGACAGCCGTGGCGGCCTGGGCGCTGGCCCGCTTTGGCGGCGATCTGGGTGCCGGCTACTTCAGCGGCAGCCGCGCCCACTTCCAGCTCGATCCCCTGGTGCTGCTCGCCTTCCTGCTGCTCGGCACCGGTTGCGCCCTGGCCGGCTGCCTGTTGCCAGCGTGGCAGGCGGCGCAGACCGATCCGGCGCTGGCCCTGCATGGTGGCCGCACCGAACGTCAGGGCCGCTCGGTCGGCCTGTGGCTGGGTGGTGTCATGCTGCTGGCCGGTGCCCTGCTCTGTCAGGCGCCTCCAGTGCTGGGGCTGCCGCTGCCGGGCTACCTCGCCATCGCCCTGCTGCTGGTCGGCCTGCTCACCCTGCTGCCGCAGCTGACCGGCAGCATCCTGCGGCGGCTGCCGACGCCGGCCGGCGTCCTGCCGGGTCTGGCGCTGGCTGGCCTGCGGGCGCGCAGCCGGGACGCGGCGCTGAGCCTCGCCACCATCGTCGTCGCCGTCAGCCTGGTTGCCGCCATGCTCGTGATGATTGGCTCGTTCCGGCTGTCGCTGGCGCAATGGCTCGACCAGGTCTTGCCGGCCGACCTGTATCTGCGCGGCAGCGGCGGACTTGCCGGGCAACTGACCCCAGCGGCCAGCGACCGCCTCGCCGCGATTCCCGGTGTGGCAGCGGTGGATACGTTGCGCAGCCGCCCGGTGCTGCTGCGCGCCGACCTGCCGGCCGTGAGCCTGATCAGCCGCAATCTCGCGATCGCCTGGCAGCATCACGCCATCGCGGTCGTTGAGGGCGCCAATCCCGCCGGGCAGGGCAGCGCGCCGACCTGCGCGAAACCCTGCGCCTGGATCTCGGAGGCGATGGTCGACCTGTACGGCCTGCATCCGGGCAGCGCACTGCGCCTGCCCCTGGACGGACATTGGCTGGACTTGCAGGTGGCCGGCGTCTGGCGCGATTACGCCCGCCAGTTCGGGGCGGTGGTGATCGACCGTGCCGACTATCAGCGGATCACGGCCGATCCGCTCGCGGACGATGCATCGGTGTATCTGGCCCCTGGCGTCGACGCTGCCGCCGTGGCAGCCGCGGTGCAGCGCACCCTGGGCGAAGACCGCTTTGAGGTGGCCGAACCGACGCGGATCAAGACCGTCAGCCTGCAGGTGTTTGACCGCAGCTTCACGGTGACCTACGCCCTGGAAGGGGTGGCCCTGCTGATCGGCCTGCTGGGCATCAGTGCCGGATTTGGTGCGCAGATCCTGGCGCGCCGACGGGAATTCGGCGTGCTGGTGCATCTGGGGGCGACCCGTCAACAGATCCGTTACCTGGTGTTGTGGGAGGGCGCGCTGGTGAGCGCGATCGGGATCGGCATCGGCGTGGCGAGCGGCATCGGCATCGGTCTGATCCTGATCCATGTGATCAACCGGCAATCCTTTCACTGGAGCATGGAAACCCACCTGCCATGGACCTCGCTGGCGGCCTTGGGCCTGCTGATGCAGGTCGCCGCGTCGCTCGCTGCCGTGCTGAGTGCCCGCGAGGGGACCGGTCCGGAAGCCCTGCTGGCTGTTCGCGACGACGCCTGAGGAGGCCTGGATGACAAACGGATCCACCAGACGCACCACCGTCCCGCTGGGCCCGCCGGGTCTGCTGATCTTGCGGGTCTTGCTGGTCTTTCTGGGCCTGCCGGCGTTCGGGCCGGCGGTGGCCAGCGCGCAGGCACCGCCACAGGCACCGGGTGGATCGACATCCCCCGTACCGGCGCATGCTGCCCAGGCACAGCCGCAGTTTCCGCAGGATGAAGGCGCCCATCCCGCCTGGAAGACCGAATGGTGGTACGTGACCGGATGGCTGCGTGGCGACGATGGGCAGGCGCGCGGTTTCCAGATCACGTTTTTCCGAAACCTCGGCCCGGCCCCGGCATCGAGTCTGAGCGCGTTCGCGCCCCGCCAGCTGATGGTGGCGCACGTCGCCCTGTCCGATCCTGCGACGGGCGCGCTTCAGCACGACGAACGGGTGGCACGAGCCAGTTTCGACCTGGCGGGCGCCGACGCCGGGCATCTGAATGTCCACCTGCGCGACTGGCGCCTGCAGCGCCGCGATGCCCATACCCTGGAAGCGGAGGCCGCTGCCCAGCGCTTTGCCCTGCGCCTGGTGCTGCACGACACGCAGGCCCCCCTGTTGCAGGGCGAGCAGGGACGCAGCCAGAAGGGCCCGGATGCCCGAGCGTTCAGCTGGTATTACAGCCTGCCCCATCTGACCGTGAGCGGCACCTTGGCGCTCGCCGCCTCCGTCGGCACAGGGGCTGCCGCGCCACAAGCCGTGACCGGCGAGGCCTGGCTTGACCATGAATGGTCGGATGCCTATGTCAGCCCCGGGGCGGTCGGCTGGGACTGGACTGGCCTGAACTTTGACGATGGCAGCGCCCTGATGGCGTTTCGCATGCGCCGGGCCGATGGCAGCGCGGTCTGGGCCGGCGGTACCTGGCGGGACGCCAGCGGCCTGGCCCACCGTCTGGCCCCGGGCGACGTGCAATTCACGCCCGGCCGCCCCTGGCTGTCGCCGGTGACCGGCGCACGCTATCCGGTCACGTGGACGCTGCGCTGGCCGGGTCACGAGGTGCACCTGCAGCCCCTGCTCGACAACCAGGAAATGGACACACGTAACAGTACAGGCACGGCTTATTGGGAGGGTGCCGTGCAGGCCCAGGATGCCGATGGCAAGAGCCGCGCGCACGGCTACCTGGAGCTGACCGGCTACTGGAAACCCCTGCAGTTCTGAGCGG
>CAIPBT010000055.1 GCA_903863375.1 uncultured Ferrovum sp. | reverse complement strand
TCCAGCTCGGCCATGGCCTGGGCCAGCAGATCGTGGCCGAGGGCGTGGAAACCCTGGCGCAGCTTGAACTACTGCGCAACGAAGGCTGCGATGCCTTCCAGGGCTATCTGTGTGCGCCGCCCCTGACTGCACAGGAGTGCGAAGCCTTTCTGCGCCAGGCAAGGGCCGGCCACGCCTGATCCGCTGGTCGCTGCGGTGCTGGTGGGTGGTTGGTGGCGGGTGGCGGGTGGCAAGTTGGTGGTTGGTGGCAAGTTGGTGGTTGGTGGCTGGCCGTTGGTGCGGACTGCTCGCTGCCGGCTGGCAGCGGGGCACTGCCCAGCCGTCCCCTCCCCTCAAGTCCGGGCCGACTTCTGCCGTCATCCACAGCACACTCTCGATCTGTGGACCCTGCCATGTGCCTGCCCGCCGCCAACTGCCTCGATTCCCTCTTCCATTCGGAGCGCAGCCTGCATCCGGGGTACCGCCTGATGGCGCTATGCCTGGCAGGGCTGCTGCTGGCCGCGCAGCCGTGTCGTGCAGAAGCCGGGGCGGAAAGCACGGACCAGACCGACCCGATCGCCAGCCAGGCGCTGGGTGCCCATCTGGGTGAAGAACAGGAACACAGCCATGCCTTTGTGCTCGAGGCGGCGGCCACCACGGAAGAAACCCCCACCGATGGCATCAACCGCACCGGCCTGTCGGTCGGCATCGAAACCACCGTGATTCCCGAGTGGCTTGAGGCCGAGCTGACTGGTGCTGCACTCGGTCAGTCCAACAATCGGGAGTACTCGGCGGCCTTCCTGCTCAAGGTGCCATTCCGCCTTCTGCCAAAGCTCGAAGTCACGTTGGGCGTGGGCGCATTTCTGTCCCACGTGGCAACCGGCCCCAACCCCGAAACCGCCCATGGTCGGATCGGCGTGATCGATCTGGTGTTCTGGCCGACCCGCTACCTGGGCTGGTATCTGGAGGCCTCGTCGGCCCGGGCAGCCAGCACCCAGGAACGCGCCTTCGGGCTGTCGGCAGGCCTGATGTACCCGCTCTAACTTTTTTTGGGCAAGCTCAGCCGGTGAGCCTGGCGCTGCGTAATCTGAACTCCTAACCGCTGGCAATCCGCCGTTGCCAGCGTTTCCCAAGGAGGTTCCATGACGGCAAACGCTTCTCCTACGCTTCTGATCTCATCGCTGAAACCTGCCCTGCTCGAGGGCATGGCACAAACCGTCACTGTGCTGGTGCGCGTGCAGGCCCCCAGCGCGCCGCCGGCACCACCGGAAGACGGCACTGCCAGCGCGGCACCGGTGCACCGCCGCCCGAAAACCCAGGTGGCCCTGGTACTCGACCGTTCCGGCTCGATGGCGGGCGAGCCGCTGCGCGAGGCCGTGCGCTGCGCCAAACTCATGATCGACCGTCTGGCCCCGGAAGATCTGGCGTCCCTCGTGGTCTTCGACCATGAAACCAAGGTGCTGGTACCGGCCAGCCCGGCCCGCCAGCGCGATCTTTTTCACCATGCCCTGGACCGCATCCATGCCGGCGGATCGACCAATCTCTACGGCGGCTGGAGCGCCGGTCTTGCCACGCTTCAGCCGCAAGCCGCCAGTGACGTGCTGTCGCGGGTGCTGCTGCTGTCGGATGGCAACGCCAATGTCGGCGAGATCACCGATCCGGCGGTGATTGCGGCACAGGCCGCCAGTGCCGCTGGCGTCGGCATCAGCACCTCGACGTATGGGCTCGGCCACCGCTTCAACGAGAGCCTGATGGTGGACATGGCACGGCTGGGCGGCGGCAATACCTACTACGGCGAGATGGCGGCAGACCTGTTCGAACGGTTTGCCGAAGAGTTCGACCTGATCGACCAGCTTTGCGCCCGCCGGGTGCGCGTCACGATCGGCGCACCGGAGGGGGTGACGGTGCGGGTCCGCAACGACCAGCCGGCCGAGTCGCGCGACGGATTCCTCGAGGTGACGCTGCCCGATCTGGCCTACGGTTCGGAGGCGTGGCTGCTGGTGGACCTGGAGGTGTCCGCTGCC
>CAIPBT010000054.1 GCA_903863375.1 uncultured Ferrovum sp. | reverse complement strand
TTGTCCAGCTATGTCGGGATCCGCAAGGTGTTGCGGATCGAACCGTTCGACATCTTCCGTGGCTAATCACTTGCCGGAGGTTAAGGATCCGTGCGCCAATGGCGGGATGGCGACATCCCGAATGGTCTTGGACTCTGCGTCCAGGGCACGGGAATCGGCCGCTGTCAGGCACTCCTGCAAGGCCAGTTGCAGATGTCTCTCATGGGTGGCATGAAAGGGACTGCTCCAGGTCGTTGCGTTGTTCAGGGCAGTTGCGGTTGCAATGCACCCCTCCTGGGTCTTGGCCTGTTGCAGCAAAACCAGACGCCGATCTTCGTCCGCGGCGGCAGACAGGGAGATTGACAGGGACAGGCTGGTCAGCAAAAGCGGGAACGAGCGGATGGCGGTTCCTCTTTGCGTGAACTTTTAATTCACAAGGGCAAAGTCACGCCTGCCTTGGGTGCGACAATTTGCCGCAGGCGGTTACCCGGTCAGACGACTACGATGCAGCGTCGACTCCATCAGGGTATTGCTGACATGTCCCATCCGCTGTTGTCTGTTCGTCGTATGCGCCAGGCCTCCCTTCCCCTGAAACCGCTGCTGGTCGTCACGGTTCTGCTGGCCGCAGTGCCGATGCAGGATGCGATGGCTTGCGCATCCTGTGGCTGCACCTTGTCCAAGGATTGGTTGGGACCGCAGGCCGGATCGGTCTCCGGTTGGTCGGTAGGAATGTCGTACGACTACATCAACCAGAACACCTACCGGATCGGTACAGACAAGATCAGCCAGACCCAGGCGCAGGCCATCCTGAACCCCGGCATCAACCCGCCGGGCAGCGTGCCGGGAAATGAAGTGGAATTGCAGACGGCCACCCGCACCACCACCTTGCAGGCGGACTACGCGGGTGAAGACTGGGGGGTGAGCATCCAGGTACCGTTTGTCGACAAGTATCACACCACCTTGTCTGACGGTACCTTGGCTGGGTACGACCAGAGCCAGTACAACACCCTGGGTGATATCAAGATCATCGGCAAGTATGCCGGTTGGTCGGAGGACAACAGCAGCGGCATCACGGTCGGGGTGCAGCTGCCGACCGGCCAGACCCACGAGAACTTCGGCATCAGCGGCAACCCGATCGACCCCAGCCTGCAGCCGGGAACCGGCGCCACCTCACTGATCCTGGGCGGGTTCACCAGCGGCATGGTCGGCAAGCTCGGCTGGTTTACCCAGGGCACGTGGCAACACACCGTCAGCAACAATTATGGTTACACGCCCGGCACGGCCGTGATTGTGAATGCTGGCGTTCGCTATGCCGAGATGGGACAGCGCGTGGTGCCCATGCTGCAGGTCAATCTGGTTCACCGGAATTCGGACTCGGGCGTCAACGCGAGCTACAGTGGCGTCGACGGCTCTCCCCTCACTGGTGGCAATCTGGCGTATCTCGCGCCGGGCGTGGCGGCCACTTTGGGCAAGGGCGTCAGTGCTTACGGGTATGTGCAAATCCCGGTCTACGAAAATGTTCACGGTGTGCAGCTCGCTCCCCGGTATATCCTGTCGCTCGGTCTTCGCAAAAACTTCTGATTCCCATGAGTGGTCGCGTCTGGTTGCTGGTTCTCTGCTGTCTGTTCTCGGGCTCGGCTGCAATGGCCCGCGAACTGCCGTACGACGACAACGCCGATGCACCGGCGCAGGTGGCGGCCGCGATCCAGGCTGGGGTCCGCGAGCATCGACCGGTCCTGCTGATCTTCGGGGCCAACTGGTGTCCTGACTGCCGGGTACTGGCGAAGGTGCTGGCCAGCGCGCCATTGGCCGAACGTCTGGCCAGCAGCGTCGAACTGGTCAAGGTGGATGTGGGCAATTTCGACCACAACATGGAATTGGCGATGTCGGTCGGCAATCCGATCGCCGGCGGCATTCCGGCTGCCGTGTTGATCGGTCCCGACCGGCAGGTGCTGGCCTCGACCAAGCCCGGAGAACTCGCAGACGCCCGGAAGATGAGCGGCGACGGGATCGTGGCACTGTTTGACCGATTGTTGGCGGCGCCGCGCGCGCACTAACCATTGCGGCCCTAACCATTGCGGCCTTGACCGGCGCCACGCGGCGGTCGACAGACCGGCGGGGCTGGTTTACCTTCCTCGCTCGATAACCGAGCGGAATCGCGTTCATGAATTTTGGCCAACCCCTGCGTGAAAGCATCGCCACGGACGCGGACAGCTTTGCGACGCAGGTGTTATCTGCTGGTGAACCTGTGGTGTTGCGCGACGTGGCGCAGCATTGGCCGGCAGTGCAGGCTGCCCGCCGCGGTGACATTGGCGCGTATCTGAAACGTCTCGACCGTGGGGCGCGCTGTGACCTGCTGGTGGGTGATCCGGCTATCGGCGGCCGCTTCTTCTACGACGAGGGCATGCGCGGCTTCAATTTTGCCCGGCGGGATGCCACGATCTCGGCGGTGGTGGATCAGCTGACCGCCGTCACTGCGGCAGCGGCGCGGGGTGAACCGGTTCCCTCGCTGGCCGCGCAGGCCACCCAGGCCGCAGATGCCGTGCCCCAGTTTGCCGTGGAAAACCCGGCACCTTTTCCCGGGATTGGCGCGGCTCCGCGCCTCTGGCTGAACAATGTGGTGACCGTGGCAGCGCACAATGATGCATCCCGCAATCTTGCCGTGGTGGTGGCCGGACGCCGCCGCTTCACTGTATTCGCGCCGGAAGATGGCGAACTGCTGTATCCCGGGCCGATTGAGTTCTCGCCGGCTGGGCGCCCCATCAGCCTGGTCGATTTTGCCAGACCGGACCTGGACCGTTATCCCCGTTTCCGCGAGGCGATGGCGCGTGCCCGATTCGCTGAGCTGGAGCCGGGGGATGCGATTTATCTGCCGTACATGTGGTGGCACCATGTGCAGTCGCTCGCTCCCATCAACCTGTTGGCCAATTACTGGTGGAATGAGGTGGCTGCGCCACTGCCGGGGCTCGACCTGTTTGATCTGATCGTGCATGCCCGGATCGCCTTTTCTGCCGCATCACCGGAACAGCGTCATGCCTGGCGTGCGATGCTGGGGCAGGCGCTGGCCGAAGGGGCACTGCCGCAAGAAATTCCGGCCGACCGACGTGGCATCCTCGGAGGGATCGGCGACGCCGCCAGGCGGGCCTTGCGTGCCCGTCTGGCGGCAATGCTGAGTCAGTGAAGGCAGCGACCGGGTCAGTGCAGGTCGAAGCGGTCCAAATCCATCACCTTGCTCCAGGCGGCCACAAAGTCGCGCAGGAATGCCGATCCGCCGCGGGCGCTGGCATACACCTCGGCGATGGCGCGCAGCTCAGCATTTGACCCGAACACGAGATCGACCCGCGATGCGGTCCAGCGCAGGGCGCCCGTCTGACGGTCACGCCCTTCGTACGTCTCCTGACCCGAGCGGCTCGGCGACCAGACGGTGGACATGTCGAGCAGATGCACGAAGAAGTCATTCGTGAGCACCCCCGGCCGGCTGGTCAACACGCCCTGGGGTGACTGGCCGAAATTCGCGCCCAACACGCGCAACCCCCCCAGCAGTACGGTCATTTCCGGAGCAGTCAAGGTGAGCAGTTGGGCACGATCGACGAGCAGGGTTTCCGGCGCCGCCATGTCGTTGGCCCGCAGGTAGTTGCGGAAACCATCCGCGCGCGGTTCGAGGACAGCAAAGGAGGGGACATCGGTCTGCTCCGCCGTTGCATCGGTGCGGCCCGGCGTGAACGGCACTCTCACGGGGGTGCCGGCCAACTGCGCCGCCCGTTCGATTGCCGCCGCGCCGCCCAGCACGATCAGGTCAGCCAGGGAAACCCGTTTGTTGCCGGTCTGGGCCTGACGGAACCGTTCCTGCACGCCGGTCAGGGCGGCGAGGGTAGTCGTCAGCCGGGCAGGCTCGTTGACTTCCCAGTCCTTCTGCGGCGCGAGACGAATCCGGGCCCCGTTGGCACCGCCGCGCTTGTCCGAACCCCGGAAGGTCGAGGCCGAGGCCCAGGCCGCTCCGATCAGCGCGTCGGTCGGAATTCCCGTCGCCAGGATTGCCATCTTCAGGTCTGCGATATCCTGGGCAGTGATGATCTCATGGTCGGTGGCCGATACCGGATCCTGCCAGAGCAGGGGTTCACGGGGTACCAGCGGACCCAGGTAACGCGCCCGGGGACCCATGTCGCGATGGGTCAGTTTGAACCAGGCGCGGGCAAAGGCGTCGGCGAAGGCGTCTGGCTGTTGGTGGAACCGCCGCGAAATCGCGGCGTAGGCCGGATCGGCGATCAGGGCCAGATCGGTGGTGGCCATCATGGGAGCGTGGCGCCGCGCCGGATCATGGGCGTCGGGCACCAGGCTGGCTGCTGCGGGATCACTTGGCACCCACTGATGGGCACCAGCCGGGCTCTTGGTCAGGGTCCACTCCCAGGCGAACAGCGTATCGAAATATCCGGTGTCCCAGCGCGTCGGATTGGGAGTCCAGGCACCTTCCAGGCCACTGGTGATGGCGTCAACACCTTTGCCGCTGCCCAGGGTGTTATGCCAGCCAAAGCCCTGTTCCGCGACATCGGCATCTTCCGGGGCGGGACCGACGTGGACCGGGTCACCGGCACCATGGGCCTTGCCGAAGGTATGGCCCCCGGCAATCAGGGCAACCGTTTCCTCATCGTTCATCGCCATCCGGGCGAATGTTTCGCGAATGTCACGCGCAGCCGCTAGCGGGTCGGGGTTGCCGTTCGGCCCTTCCGGATTGACGTAAATCAGGCCCATCTGCACCGCTGCCAGCGGCCCCTGCAGGACGCGGTCGCCGGCATAGCGCGTGTCGCCCAGCCAGGTGTCCTCCGATCCCCAGTCGATGTCGTCTTCCGGCGTGAAACGGTCTTCGCGTCCGAAGCCAAACCCGAAGGTCTTGAACCCCATCGTTTCCATGCCGACATCTGCGGCGAAGATCATCAGGTCGGCCCAGGACACCTGGTCCCCATATTTCTGCTTGATTGGCCAGAGCAGCCGGCGCGCCTTGTCGAGATTGCCATTGTCCGGCCAGCTATTGAGCGGCGCAAAGCGCTGGTTGCCAGCGCCGGCGCCCCCCCGGCCATCTGCAATCCGGTAAGTGCCAGCACTGTGCCAAGCCATGCGCACGAAGAAGGGACCGTAGTGGCCGTAGTCGGCCGGCCACCAGGACTGCGAATCGGTCATCAGGGCGACCAGATCGCGTTTCAGGGCGTCCACGTCGAGGTGGCGGATGCTCTCGGCATAGCGGTAATCGCTGCCCAGCGGATTCGCCTGCAGTTCGCGTGACTGCAACAGGCGCAGGTTGAGCTGGTTCGGCCACCAGTCGCGGTTGGAGCGTCCGCCCAGAGTGGCGTTGGGGCGAGCCCCGTGGAAGACCGGGCATTTGCCGGCGCTTGCTGATTCGATTCCGTCCATGGGTATCTCCGAGTCACGAGGGCTGCAGGAACCGAAAGTCTGGCCGCTGCAAGGTGTCTTAAGCACCCTTAAAGTGTAGAACCGGGCCGCTGGATAGGGGAAGTTGCTTATTTGGATGGCGGTGATAGCTTCCCGCTATGGGTCGGGGTCGCGCGGATACCTGCTGCCCCGGTGGGCCGCCCCCCGCGGTGATCAGTGCGCGCCTTCCTCGATCTGATGGCGATAAATGTCACGCAGGTCGCGCACCACGGTGTGGTTGTGTTGCGCCCCTTCGGACTGGCGCTGCACCACCCGACGGATGGATTCCGGCAACGCACCAGCCAGCGCTGCCTGGTAAGCCGATATCGCTGCAGCCTCTTCTTGCTCCAGCTCCTCCAGGATGGCCAGATTGAGGTCGCCCAGGGCCTGCTTCAGCACACCCCAATTGCGCCGGATGGTGCCGGTCAGGGTGCCGCGCTCGCTGGCGGCTCCGCCGAGCGCCGCCACCAGGGTCCGCAATTCGACGACGGCGCTACCACAGTCCATCGACCGACCCAGAAAGACCGTCTGTAGCGATGCCAACGTGGCATGGCGTGCAGCATTGGCAAAATCGATCCGGCCGTCTTCGCAGACATGGATCAGCCGGTTCAGGATCTGCAGGGTTTCCTGTTTGCTCATGGTTCTGCCTCCAGCAAGGCGGCCGGGGAAGTCCCGTTCGCTGCCCGCACCTTGGCAGTCCAGTTCACGCCAGTCAGTGCGTCACCCCACACCGTACTGTCGGCATTCCAGGGTGTGGCGCACCGTACCGACGTCGCCCGGGGGCTGCCCTTTACTGGTGGCCAGGGTGCCGAGACCGGTGCCTGACAACCGAAAGGAACGACACCATGGACAAGAAACAGGAACACGGCAAGCAGAAGGAAAGCGCAAAACCCGCAGCCGACACGTCGGCCAAAACGGCCAATGCGAAAATCCCGGCGGACGGCGCCGCAGGCACGCCCGGGCGTGGTGCCGCCGTGCCGCCCGCCACCAAGTCGGCCAACGGACTGGGCAAGCTGGAGCAGGCAGTCAAGAATTCCCAGCACCCGTGATGTCAGTCGCTGACCGGCCGGGCATTCTCCGGTGGCAGCGGAATGATGCATGAGCAGAAGATTAGCCAGATCCATGCGCGCGCACGGGTCTGGTGTTTTGTTCAGCAGGTGGCGCGCTGGGCACCCGCGGTGGCGATGCCATAAAACGCCGCAAAGGCCGCGGGTGCTGGCTTGCCCACCACGGCTATGTCGTTGGCGCGCGCCGAAGTCAGTATCGTGCGGGCGCGGCGCAGGTCATTGTTGTGCTGCGTCAGCACCGAGACCAGCACATTGCCCTGACGTAGCAGCAGTTCGTAATGGCGCGCCCGGCGCTCGGACATGCCCATCCAGATCAGTCCACCGGCAATACCGCCAATCGCGCCATCACCACGAATGGCGGTACCCAAGCCAATCGCGGTACCCCCACCCATCGCGAAACCCATGGCACCACCGCTCAGGGCAGCGATGATCGGGCCGGCGGCAAGGTGTGGACCCGCACCGGGAATCACCAGGATGCCGATTCCGGCGAGCAGCCCGAACACACTCCCGACCAGGCTGCTGTTGCGCGCAAGGCTGGCACTGGCATCGCCCGCTACCGGTGGAAGTGTGGCCGTCTGCCGGGGCAGCAAGACCGAGATGTCATTGGTGGCGATGCTGGCTTCGGCCAGTTCGGCAACGATGGCCTCGGCCTGTTTGCGGGTTTTGACGATACAGATCAGGGCTTGACACATGGCGTGGCTCCCGCGATGAGCGCTGCGCTGTTCCGGCCAGTCGGATGCGGACATGGCAGCGACCGGCAGTGTCGAGCAGCGTTCGGAGGTTGAGGCGATGACCCAGAGGCAGCGTAGCGCGGCGCCTTGCCTTGCTCTGTGCGTCCCATCACACATAAACGATGGCCCGACGGCGGACCAGCGGACAGCGTACAGACCGCGTACGACGCGTCATTCATCGTTGCGGTTCCACGCTGGCATGCGGTGGAAGCCCCGGGCTGCGGCCGCGCTGCCCCATCGAAAGGAGCAACATCATGTTGTCGACGATTGCGGTAGTGCTGCTGATCCTGTGGATGCTGGGTCTGGTCTCGTCATACACCCTTGGCGGTTTCATCCACATCCTGCTGGTGGTTGCCTTGGCCATGGTGCTGATACCCCTGATTGCCGGAGGGCCTGCCCTGTGAGCCTCTGAGCTTCATGAGAGGCGCCGGGTGACGCCATTCGGCCCTGCGCGCCGGAACGGCGATGCCGCGGCCGGGACGGCGATGCCGTGGCCTGGACGGCGCCGCCCGGTTGCGGCCGCCGTCACATCCTGTCAGAGCCGTCGCAGCAGACGGCTCAGCAGGAAGCCGGCGCCCAGGGCGAGTCCCAGGGTGGCGACGGGATGCCGGTCGATGTAACCGCGCACCTCGTCGCGCGCATGACGACCCAGTTGGCTCGCTTCGCTGGTCTTGCTGTCGAGGCTCGCGCCAGAGGCGCTGACGGCATCGGCCATCCGGTCCACCAGGTCGTGCGCCTCGGCTACATATCGGTCGAGCGTCGGCCGTGCGGCACCGGACGCGGAATCGATGGCGGCATGCACGCCGGTGGCGGCTCGGTCGATCCGTTGTTGCAGGTCGGGCATGGCATCGGCTGCCTTGCTGTTTGCAGGGGTGGGCTGAGCTTCCATGAAGGTCTCCGTGGGTTGGGGAACTTCCATCATCGGACGGGGGGCCAAGCGCATCCGTGCGCTGGCAGACCCGGCGTGCAGATCTGCTCGGTACGTCGGCGTACAGAGTGCAGGGGACACGACGGGCTATCTCTGCTGTCGGGAGGGTACGCGCCGATGCGGTTCGCGTTGCCGCGTTGACGCTCCCGCCGCGCAGGGAGCAGCGATGATCAAGCAGGCATTTGGGAAGGTCAGGCGTCTGCTGGCCCGGTGGCGTGGTCTTTCGACGGCGGCGGACGATGGTACGGTCAGCCCGTTCGCCGAATTGCCCGGGCAGGCCGAACTGTTCAGTGCCGACCAGATGGAACGGCACGGTGCGTTTCTGGCCGACCGCCATGCGCTGCGTGCGCGGCACGGACCAGACCAGCTCTTGCCAAAGCTTGCGGTCAATCAGCGCGCCTTGCTCGCCGCCTGCACGGTGCTGACCAATGCCCTGAAGGCCAACCGGCGGATTGCCCCTGCCGGGGAGTGGCTGCTCGACAACTTCTATCTGATCGAGGATCAGATCCGCATCGCCATCCGCCACCTGCCGAAGGGATACAGTCGTGAGCTGCCGCAATTGGCCGAAGGACCGTCGGCTGGTCTGCCGCGGGTCTATGACCTGGCGCTGGAGCTGATCAGCCATGCGGACGGCCGGATGGATCTGGAAGGGTTGGGGGGCTTTGTTGCCGCCTATCAACAGGTCTGCAGCCTGGATCTGGGTGAGCTATGGGCGATTCCGATCATGCTGCGGCTCGCCCTGATCGACAACCTGCGCCAGGTGGCAACGCGTGTGGCTGCCAGCGCAGCGGATCGGGAGCGGGCAGCGGCGTGGGCTGACTGGATGATGGGGGTGGCCGAGCGCGATCCCAAAAGCCTGATCCTGGTGGTAGCCGACATGGCGAGGTCCAATCCACCCATGGCATCGGCGTTTGTGGCGGAGCTCGCGCGCCGCCTGCAGGGACAAAGCGCGGCGCTGGCCTTGCCGCTGACGTGGATCGAGCAGCGTCTGGCGGAATCCGGTCTGACCATCGAGCAGCTGGTCCAGCTGGAGGCACGCGGGCAGGCCGCCGTCCAGGTGTCGATCAGCAACTGCATTGCCAGCCTGCGTCTGTTTGCGGCGATGGACTGGCGGGATTTTGTCGAGTCGATGAGCGCGGTCGAGACCGAACTGCGCAAGGATCCGGCCGGTGTCTACCGCGACATGGACTTCGCGACACGCGACCGTTATCGCCATGTGGTGGAGCGGATGGCCCGGCAGGGGAAGGTTGGCGAATCCTTCGTGGCCCGGCATGCCGTCTGCCGCGCGCGTGCGGCGGCAACCGCCTTGTGGGGATCGACCGACTTCGATCCGGGGCAGATCCGGCGGCGCAGTCACGTCGGTCATTACCTGATCGGGCCAGGCCGGGCCGAGCTGGAGCGCGCTGTCGGCATACCCGATACGCCCCTCCATCGGGTACGGCTCTGGTCGGCGACCGTCAGGCTGCCGCTGTACCTAGCGACGATCGCCGCGCTGGCGGGCACCCTGACCGGATTGGCGCTGCTTGGCCAGCACCTGCCAGCCAGTGGGCCTGCGGCTGCGTTGCTGGTGGTGCTGGTGCTGGCAGCGGCAGGGCAACTCGCCATTGCCTTGGTGAACTGGCTGGCCACCCTGGTTTCGACTGCCCACGTGTTGCCCCGGCTGGATTTCTCGAAAGGTATCCCGCCCGACTGCCGGACGCTGGTGGTGGTGCCAGCCATGCTGACCTCGACGGCGGCCGTCGACAGCCTGTGCGAGGCGCTGGAGGTGCGCTTTTTGGCCAACCGTGATGGGCAGTTGCAGTTCGTCCTGTTGAGCGACTTTCAGGACGCGTCCACCGAATCGCTGCCCACAGATGCCCTGCTGCTGGCGCGGGCCCAGACCGGGATCGCCGTTCTGAACGCCCGGTATGGCGGACGGGACCAGGATATTTTTCTGCTCCTGCATCGGGCGCGTCGGTGGAATGCCCGCGAGGGTTGCTGGATGGGGCATGAGCGCAAGCGCGGCAAGCTGGCGGAGCTGAACGCCCTGCTGCGTGCACAGCCGGCAGAAGGATTTGCGGTGGTTGTCGGCAGGCTGCTGCATCCTGCCACGGTGCGCTATGTCATCACGCTGGACAGCGATACCCGCCTGCCGCGGGATGCCGCAAGTGCCCTGGTCGGTGCCATGGCCCATCCGCTCAACCAGCCGCATTACGAGCCACAGCTGCGGCGGGTGAGCGAGGGGTACGGCATCCTGCAACCGCGCATCGCCGCCAGTCTGCCCAGCACCAACCGGTCGTTGTACGCCCGGCTGTTTGGCAGTGAATCGGGCATCGACCCTTACACCCGCGCCGTGTCGGATGTGTACCAGGACATGTTTGACGAAGGGTCCTTCATCGGCAAGGGCATTTATGATGTGGACGCGTTCGAGCGGGCGCTCGGCGGGAAGCTGCCCACCAACCGCATCCTCAGTCATGACCTGCTGGAGGGGTGCTATGCCCGTGCCGGGCTGGTCAGCGATGTGCTCCTGTTCGAGGAAAGCCCGTCCAGTTATCTGGCCGACTATACTCGTCGCTATCGCTGGATCCGCGGTGACTGGCAGATAGCGGCCTGGGTCTTCGGGCGCATTCCGGCATCCACCCCTGACATCGGACAAAATCCCCTGTCTGCGCTGTCGCGCTGGAAAATTCTCGATAACCTGCGCCGCAGCATCACGCCGGCCCTGCTGGTGTTGCTGCTGCTGTCGGGTTGGACCTGGCTTGCAGCGCCCCTGCACTGGACCCTCATGGTGCTGGCGGTGCTGGTGGTGCCAGGCCTGCTGCCCACCTTGGCCGACCTGCTCGGCAAGCCCGTCGACCTGCCGTGGCGCGCGCATCTGCCCGGCGTTGTCCTGGCAGCCCGGGACCGTGTGCTGCAATGCGTGTTTCTGCTGGCCTGTCTGCTGCACGAGGCCTGTTACGGGCTGGATGCGGTGGCGCGCACCACCTGGCGGCTGTTGATCAGCAAGCGCCGCCTGCTGGACTGGAAGGCATCGGCCAGCGCCCAGGCGGCATCTGGCAATGGCCTGTTCGCGCATGTACGGCAGCTGGGGTACTGCTCACTGCTGGCGCTGTTGATGGTGCCAGGGCTTGCCTGGCTTGCCCCTGCTGCGCTGCCGGCAGCAGCACCGGTGCTGCTGCTGTGGCTGACGTTTCCGGCACTGGCGTGGTGGTTCGGCAGTCCGCTGCGGCAGCGCTTGGTGGCGCTGACCACCGGGCAGCAGCGCTTCCTGCGTCTGACGGCGCGTCGGACCTGGCAGTTTTTTGTCGCCAGCGTCGGGGCCGACGATCACTGGCTGCCGCCAGACAACCGGCAGGAATATCCCGCCCTGGTGATTGCCCATCGCACCTCGCCGACCAATCTGGGCTTCTCGTTGCTTGCCAATCTGGCGGCATACGATTTCGGCTATCTCGACGTCGGAACCCTGCTGGCGCGCACGGCCTGTTCGCTGCAGACGATGGATGAACTGCCCCGTCACGGCGGCCATTTCTTCAACTGGTACGACACCCAGACCCTGCAGCCCTTGCCGCCTTTGTACGTGTCGACGGTGGACAGCGGCAATCTGGTCGCCAGCCTGCTCACCCTGCGCGCCGGGCTGGTGGCCCTGCCAGCGGCCCCGCTGCTGGGGTTGCGTTGGCGCAACGGCCTGCGCGACACCTTCGGGGTATTGCAGGCCGCCCTGTCGGCGGCGATGGCGGGCGATCCTCGGGTTGTCGCGGCCTGCACTGCCTTCGAAAACCAGCTGACCGCCCTTGACCGTCTGCCGCCGACGGCGTTGATTAGACTGCACCGCGGCATCGAGCAGTTGCTGACCCTGGCCAGCAATCTCAGCGCCCTGCTGTCCACCCCGTCAGCGCATACGGCCGGGCAGGTGCCCGACCAGGCCGTGGAAGAGAACTGGAGTGCTGCCCTGGTCGATCAGTGCACCCAGCTGCAGCGGGAATGTACCCTGCAGATGCCGTGGCTGGAACGGATGGCCCCGACAGAGCGCCTACGACAGGTGCTGGCCCAGCTGCCGCTGCCCACACTCGCGCAACTCGCGGCAGCGGAACCTAGCTGGCTGACGCCACTGGATTCGGCGGGTACCGAGCCCTGGCTGCCTGCCGAACGCGACTGGGTGGAGCGCCTGCACCATGACCGACAGGCCGGCGAGGCACTTGCCCGCCAGCGGATGGCCGAAATCGGCCGACTGGCCGCGCTGGCAGGTCAGCTGACGGTGCTGGATTACAGCTTCCTGTACGACCCGGTGCGGCGCCTGTTGGCGATTGGCTATAACGTCAGCGAACGCCGTCAGGATGCCAGCTATTACGACCTGCTGGCCTCGGAGGCGCGCCTGGCAAGCTTTGTCGGCATCGCGCAGGGACGCCTGCCTCAGGAGCACTGGTTTGCCCTCGGCCGTCTGCTCACCCGGGCCGCCGGCGAACCGGTCCTGCTCTCGTGGAGCGGGTCGATGTTCGAATATCTGATGCCCATGCTGATGATGCCCTCTTACCGCAATTCCCTGCTGGACCGCACCTGCCGCACGGTGGTCGACCGACAAATCGAATATGGCCTGCAGCGCAAGGTGCCTTGGGGTATCTCGGAATCGGGTTACAACGCGGTTGATACCGCGTTCAACTATCAATATCGCGCCTTCGGCGTGCCAGGACTGGGCTTGAAGCCCGGCCTGGCCGACGATCTGGTGATTGCGCCCTATGCCACGGCGCTTGCCCTGATGGTGGCCCCGGAGGAAGCCTGTGAAAACCTGCAGCGCCTGGCCCAGGAGGGTGTGGTCGGGCAGTATGGGTTCTATGAAGCGGTGGATTGCACGCCGTCACGGCAGCCGCCACGACAGGCCAGCACCATCGTGCGGTCGTTCATGGCCCATCACCAGGGCATGGCCCTGCTGGCGCTGGACAGCGTGTTGCTGGGCCGCCCGATGCAGCGCCGCTTCAACGCCGATCCGATGGTGCGCGCCACCACCTTGCTGCTGCAGGAACGGGTCCCGCGCCGGGCGGAAGGAGAATTGCACCTGGGGGAGTTCTCTGCCATCCGCAATGCCATTCACGCGCCCGAGATTCCGGTGCGCACGATGAATGCCCCGGACACCCCGTCGCCGGAAGTACAACTGCTCTCCAACGGCCGCTATCAGGTGATGGTGACCAACGCCGGTGGTGGCTATAGCCGCTGGAACGAACTGGCCATCACGCGCTGGCGCGAGGACCCCACCAGTGATGGCTGGGGCACCTTCTGTTATCTGCGGGATGTCGACAGCGGCGTGTTCTGGTCGAATGCCCATCAGCCTACCCTGCGCCGTGCCGCGCATTACGAGGCGATCTTCTCGGAAGGGCGGGTCGAGTTTCGTCGCAGTGACCTCGATTACGAGACGCACACCGAAATTGTCGTTTCCCCGGAAGACGACGTGGAACTGCGCCGCATCCACATCACCAACCGCACCCGCCTGCGCCGCGATATCGAGGTCACCAGCTATGCCGAGGTGCTGCTGGCCAACGCGATGTCCGATGCCCTGCATCCGGTGTTCAGCAACCTGTTCATCGAGACGGAAGTCGTGGCAACGCCGGAAACCATCCTGTGCACGCGTCGTCCGCGGGAAGAGGACGAGGTCAACCCCTGGATGATTCACCAGATGGTGATGCGTACCGGCGAGAGCGGCCCGGTATCCTTCGAAACCGATCGGGCACGTTTCCTGGGCCGTGGCCGTTCCCTCGCCAATCCCTTGGCGCTCGCGGAAACCGGCGCACTGTCCGGCACTGCCGGCCCGGTACTCGACCCGGTCGTTGCCATCCGCCGCCGGATCACCATCGAACCTCAGCAGACCGTGCTGTTCGATCTGGTGACAGGCATCGCACCGAACCGTGCTGCGGCGCTGCAACTGGCCGTCAAGTATCGCGATCGGCGCCTCGCCGACCGGGTCTTTGACCTCAGCTGGACGCACAGCCAAGTGGTGCTGCGCCAGATCAATGCGACCGAAGCCGATGCCCAGCGCTATTCGGCGGTGGCCAGCGCCATTCTCTATGCACAGGCCGACCTGCGCGCCTCTCCGGCGCTGCTGCTGCGCAATCGTCGCGGCCAGTCGGGACTCTGGGGATACGCCATTTCGGGTGACCTGCCCATGGTACTGGTACGGATTGCCGAGTCGGCCAACATTGATCTGGTCCGTCAGCTGGTGCAGGCGCATGCCTATTGGCGTCTGAAAGGGCTGGCCGTGGATCTGGTGATCTGGAACGAGGATCAGGCGGGCTACCGCCAGCAGTTGCATGAACAGATCATGGGACTGATCGCCGCTGGCATCGAGGCGCATGCCGTGGACAAGGCGGGCGGCATTTTCGTGCGACGGTCAGACCAGATGTCGGAAGAAGAGCGCATCCTGGTGCAGTCGGTTGCCCGGGCTGTATTCTGTGATTGGCAGGGCACACTGGATGAGCAGATCACCCGGCGCAATGCCGGACTGGCCAGTCATCCGTATGCCGGCTTGCCGCGATTTTTTCCGACACGATCGTATCGGGCCGAAACCGTCATCACGGGTGCCACCCAGGCCGGTACTTCGACCAGCAATGCTGCCCCCGCGGCCAGCCGCCTGCAGTTTTTCAACGGTCAGGGCGGTTTCTCGGCCGACGGGCGGGAATACGAGATCACCACGTCCCTGCAACACCCCACGCCGGCGCCATGGGTGAACATCATCGCCAATGCCGGGTTTGGCACGCTGGTCTCGGAGAGCGGGATGGCGAGCACCTGGTGCGAGAACGCGCAGCAGTTCCGCCTTTCGCCGTGGAGCAATGATCCGGTGTCGGATGCTGCCGGTGAGGCGTTTTACCTGCGCGATGAAGAGACCGGCCACGTCTGGTCGCCCAGCGCGCTGCCGCGAGCGGGCCAAGGCCCGTATGTCACGCGCCATGGCTTCGGGTACAGCAGTTTCGCCCATGTCGAAGGGGGCATCCGTTCCCTGCTGACCATCTATGTTGCCACGGCCGACAGCATCAAATTTTCGGTGCTGGAGGTGCAGAACCTGTCGGGGAGGCCACGCCGGCTGTCGGCAACCTGCTATGTCGAGTGGGTGCTCGGGGACCTGCGCAGCAAAGGGGCCATGCATATCGTCACCGAGACCGGTGCGGGCGGGGGGGCCCTGTTTGCGCGCAATGCCTTCAACAGCGACTTTCCGGAGCGGGTTGCCTTTCTCGATGTGGACGACCCGGCGCGCACCCTGACGGCAGACCGGACGGAATTCATTGGACGAAATCGCAGTCTGCGCGATCCGGCTGCCCTGGGGCGGACGCGTCTGTCCGGGCGGACCGGTGCCGGCCTGGATCCTTGCGGCGCCATGCAGGTGATGATCGACCTGCCCGATGGGGCCAGCCACGAATGGGTCTTCCGACTGGGGGCCGGGCGTGACGCGGAGCAGGCACGCGCCCTGGTCGAGCGCTGGCAGGGCCGACCAGCCGCGCATCAGGCCCTGCAGGCCGTGCACGCCTTCTGGTTGAAGACCCTCGACGACGTGCAGGTGCAAAGTCCGGATCCGGCGCTGGACCTGCTGGTGAATGGATGGTTGCTGTATCAGACTTTGGCCTGCCGCTTCTGGGCACGCAACGGGTTCTATCAGTCTGGCGGCGCTTTCGGTTTTCGCGACCAGTTGCAGGATGTGATGGCCTTGTTGCAGGCGGCGCCGGCGCTGGCCCGCGAGCATCTGCTGCGCTGCGCGGCGCACCAGTTTGTGGAGGGCGACGTGCAGCACTGGTGGCACGAGAGTTCCGGTCGGGGCGTTCGCACGCATTGTTCTGACGATTATCTGTGGTTGCCGCTGTGCACCAGCCGGTACGTGACGGTGACCGGAGACACCACCGTGCTCGACCAGCTGGTTGGCTATCGGCAGGGGCGGCCGCTGGCGACAGGCGAGGAATCTTACTTCGATCTGCCCGGACAGTCGGAACAGGTGGCCAGCCTCTATCAGCACTGTCTGCAGGCCATCCGGCATGGGCTGCGGTTCGGGGCGCACGGACTGCCCCTGATGGGATCCGGTGACTGGAATGACGGCATGAACCGCGTGGGCTGCGCAGGGCAGGGCGAAAGTGTCTGGCTGGGCTTTTTTCTGGTGACGGTATTGACCGACTTTGCGCGGCTGGCCGCCCGTCGTGGCGACGATGCTGTGGTCGAGGAATGTACGACCGCGGCGGCTGGACTGCGACAGCGCACGGAGGCGGCAGGCTGGGATGGTGCGTGGTACCGGCGCGCCTATTTCGATGATGGCAGCCCGCTCGGATCGGCGGGCAATGCCGAATGTCAGATCGATGCGCTCGCGCAGAGCTGGTCGGTGCTCTCCGGGGTTGCTCCGGCCGCGCGCGCCCGTCAGGCGATGGACGCTGTCGACCGTCTTCTGGTGCAACGGGACAACCGTCTGATCGCACTGCTGGAACCACCATTCAACCGGTCTGTGCCGTCGCCGGGCTATATCCAAGGGTATCTGCCCGGGGTGCGCGAAAACGGCGGGCAGTACACCCATGCCGCGATCTGGACCGTGATGGCCTTTGCTGCGCTGGGCGACCATCAGCGGGCATGGGAACTGTTCGACCTGATCAACCCCGTGCGTCAGGGCGACAGTCCGGAGCGCATCGCGCGCTACCAGATCGAGCCTTATGTGGTGGCGGCTGACCTGTATGCGCGCCCGCCGCACATCGGACGGGGTGGCTGGAGCTGGTACACCGGTTCTGCCTCGTGGATGTACCGCCTGATCGTGGAATCGCTGCTGGGCGTGCAGCGGGAGGGGATGCAGTTACGCCTGCGGCCGATCCTGCCCGCGAGCTGGCAGAGCCTGCGGATGGATTACCGGCATGGCGAGGCGATCTACCATCTTACCTTGCGACGGGATCCTTTGGCGGGGGCGGTGTCGTCGCTCTGGCTGGATGGGGTGTGGCTGCAGGACGGTGTGCTGGTGCTGGTCGATTCGCCGGCCGAACACTGGGTGGAACTGCGCATGCCGGTGACGATGCCACTGCAGCTTACGGGCGACGCCACCGCGTCAGGGTTGCCAGCAGCACCTGCACCGACAGCAGCCAGCGGATGAGAACCCGCAGGCGCAGCCACCAGGACCGGTGTGCCGCCCTGGCGTTGCGGTTTGGTGAGCCGTTGATACGGCCGAGCTGGAAGCCCAGCACGACGCCGGCGACCACCAGGGCCGGCGCAGTCAGCACCGCCTGCGCATCGATCCGCAGCTGCACCAGACGGCATGCCAGACGCGCACGGCGGTGCGCGATCTTGGCTTCCAGAGCCGCTGCAGCCGGCGACGACCGATAGGGTGGCGTGCTGGACAGCTGGTGCCTGGGCGTCTCGCGCGGTTCAGGCATGTGTGGCAGGGTCTGCTGGCGCGGTGCGGAAACGCAGGGCGCGCAGGCTGCCACGCCAGCCGAGTTGCCGCGCATCGTGCCGGTAGGAACGCCAGACCCAGCCGGCACCCAGACCATTGGCGACCGCCGCCCCCAGCAGGGCGGCGCTGGCAGGTGCACCGGCGGCAATCAGCAGCACGATGCCGGCCGCCACCAGGCATAGCCAGCTGCACAGCACCAGCAGTACCAGCAGCAGGGCCTTGCCGATCATCTGTACGAATCCCACACCCGTCTGGCGGGTTTCGAGTTCGGCCAGCGCCAGCCAGTCCTGCGCCAGGTCCAGCCCCTCTGCCAGCACGCCGCGGGCCTCGTTCAGCAGGGAACGCGCCATGCCAGTGCTCAGCGCTTGATGTGGCTGATCTTGGTGCCTTCGATGCTGAGGCTGGCCATCAGTCCCTGCTGGTCAAAAATGAAGGCGTAGGCGTCGTCCTTCAGGGTTGAGGTCGACAGATTCTTGGCGGCGCCTTCGTTCACCACCACGACGGTCGGGCCAACACCAATTTCCCAGCCCTGGCTCTTGTTCAGATAGTTGACTGCCTTGTCATTCATCAGAAAGACCACGTAGCCATAGGATTCGGCGCCTGCCTGCCAGCCCCAGGAGGCTGAAACCGAGTTGAAGAAACTGTCATGGCGCCCCCCTTCCATCAGCACGCCCTCGCCATAGGCGCCGCCAAAGATCAGGCCCGCCTTCAGGATTTTCGGGAAGACCAAAGTGGCCCGGGCCTTCTTGCCAATGCTCTCGGCCATCGGATTGGTCCGGTAGAGGGATTGCAGGGCGTGGTCGGCGTCCCGGTTCAGGTCTTCCGCGGTGGCTGCCTGCACCTGCGGGCTGGTGACGCTCAGACACGCGGCAAGGGTCGACGACAGCGCGAGGCTGCAGAGGGTACGACGGAGGATATTCATGTGACGGTCCTTGCAACGGGAAAACCGGAATGTCCGGAAGAGCACAAGCCTGTGCGGTTTCCGGCGCCGGCACTGTTCGATGGCGTACAGAGACCAGCGTACGTTGTCGAACCGACCTGGTAAGTACAGGGATCGACACTGATTCGCTGACGCACCGGCCGTTCTTCCGGATGGTTGTTGCCGCGTCATCAGGAGGAATCTGACCATGCACACTGCCGATCATCTGAATGTCCTGCCGCACGGAAGCCCTGTGATCCGAACGGGGCAGTCTGTCACCCGCCGACCGGAAAGCCCCTGCCCGCCAACGGTCAGGCGCTTCGGCATGAGCGAGGCGATCCGCCTGGCGATCCGCCTCGGACTCACTTTCACCCTTTGGGGGGGAGCGCTGCAGGCGGCGGATCCGTCCGCACCGTCGGCCGGGCCCCCCCCCAGCACCGCACCATCGGCCGGCAGCCCGATGACCGTCACGCCGGCTGCCGGCGAACATGCCTCTGCGGATGGTGCGGCGGCCGGACGCGAGGCACGCACCGAGCGCCGCATCCGCAACATGCACACCCGGCTGCAGATCACCGAGGCTCAGGAAGCGCTGTGGAGCAAGGTGACCAGCGTGATGCGACAGGATGCACGGACCATGGACGAGCTGATCCAGGCGCGCGCCTTGCACGCCAGGAGCATGACTGCCGTGGAGGACCTGCAATCCTACGGCGAGGTGACGGATGCCCATGCGACCGGCATCAAGCAGCTGACGCAGGCATTCACGCCCTTGTATGCGAGCATGTCGGACAGTCAGAAGAAGGCAGCCGATACGCTGTTCCGATCGGGTGAACACCGGGCCACGGCGCACAAAACGGCGAGTCATTCATGAGCGCCGCGCTGCGTGCATCCCGCCCGCTGCTTGGCCGGTCATCGGCGTGCCTCGGCCTGCTCACCCTGCTGCTGGTCGCGCCGCTGGCCGCTGACGCGGACGATCACGGCCATCGTGGCGGCGGTGATCACCGTGGCGGTGGCCCGCACGGACTCCGCGATGGCGGCTATCGCGGCCAGCGCTTCGCGTATCCCTACGTGGGCCCGATCTACGCGCCGCCGCCGGTCTATGCGCAGCCACTGCAGTCTCCTGGCATTTCCCTGTTCCTGCCGCTCGACATCCGTCGCTGAAGCGGATTTGCAGCTGCCATCGTTCGATGTTCTGCAGACTGCTGTATCCCCGCATCATCGGGGTGCTTGTGGTCGAGAGGATTCACCATGCTCGAAAATGCGCTGCTGGGAGCGTTACCCCGCAATGACCAGGCCGCTCTGGCCAGTCAGCTGGAAGCGGTCACCCTGACGTTCGGTGACCCACTCCATGTGTCTGGCGAGGCGATCCGTTTTGTCTATTTTCCGGAAGGGGCTTTGGTGTCCTTGCTGGTCACGGCGGCGGGACACCCTGCGCTGGAGGTGGGCCTGATTGGACCGGAGGGCATGGCGGGCCTGTCGGCCGCGTTGCACGCAGGCCTGTCCCCTGTCGAAGCCCTGGTGCAGGGTACCGGCAGGGCGCAACGAATGGCAGCCCCCCAGTTTCGGGTGGCCGTCCGCCGCAGCCAGGCGCTGCAGCGAGGCCTGTTCCGTTATGGCGAAGCGTTGCTGGCACAGGTCTCGCAGACGGCGGCATGCAACCGCTTCCATTCCATCGAGCAGCGGCTCGCGCGCTGGCTGTTGAGCAGCAGCGATCGCATGCAACAGGAACATTTCCACATGACGCAGGCGTTCCTCGGGCACATGCTGGGCGTGCGCCGGGTTGGCGTGACCGAGGCCGCCCAGATGCTGCAGAGGGCGCAGCTGATCCGCTATCACCGCGGCGATGTCGATATCCTCGACCGCAGTGGCCTGCAGCAGGCCGCCTGCGGCTGTTATGCCCTTACGAAGGCAATCGATGACCGCCTGTTGCAGCGGGCGAAGGACGCTCATCCGGAGATGCCGTAAGACCGCTCCTGGCCCGGTCGCTGTCCGGCATCAGCGCGGCGGGCAGGGCAGGCAGGTCGAGCACAGCCTGACGGCTTTGTCCCATGAAGAGTTCCGAGGTGCTCCAGTCGATGCGGTCAATCCATTGCGGCTCTACCTGCACATGCTGCACCTGCCACCACGGACCGGTGGCAATCACCAGGTAGCGCACCACCCAGCGTTCGTCATCCACCAGCACGCTGTCGAGCGTGCCAATCTCGCCATCGCTCGCGTGCACCTTGAAACCTCGGATTTCCTCGAAGCTGCGCACATGCAGGTCTTTCCAGCCGTGCCGACGGGCATAGGCCGCGCGGTATTCCTCTTCTGCCTCCAGATCGGCCGGGGTCGGCTGGATTTCCCGGCCTGAGCCCGGACGGCCGGGATAGAGACCATCCGGATAGGCGAGGCCGCCCCACTGTGCGCTGCCTTCCCAGTAGTAGGGATAGCCATAGTACTGCCCGTGTTCCAGTTCGAAAGCGCGTGAAATGGGTTGGGCAAGATCGATGCCAGGACTATCGCGGACCTGTGCCCGGGAGGCGTGCACGGGCAGACGGTGCTGAGCCCAGTCGGCTTCGCCGAGGGTAAGGGGTGAGATCAGCACCTGCCGGCTGGCAAACCATGATCCCGTTTCCACGGCCAGATACCGCAGAGCCCAGGAGTGGTGATCAAAATAAAAGTCCTTCACGTGACCAACGGCGCCGTCGCTGGCTTCGACGGCCATTCCTTCCAGGTCCTGCAGGCTTCTCAACATGATGAAGGTA
>CAIPBT010000053.1 GCA_903863375.1 uncultured Ferrovum sp. | reverse complement strand
GCCGATGTGGCCGCCCTGACCGCCACCCAGGTGACGGGCTTCACCACCGCCCAGATCCATGCCCTCTCGACCGACCAGGTGCAGCTCGGCCTCAACAGCGCCGACCTGAACGCCTTCAGCGCTACCCAGATCGCTGCCCTGACCACGGCTGGCATCGCCGCCCTGACCACGGCACAGGTGCAGACCGGCCTGGGCGCCACCCAGATCGCCGCGCTGACCACTGCGCAACTGGCCGTCGCCGCCTTCGGTACCGCTGACGTCGCCGCCCTCAACAGCACCCAGGTCAAGGCCCTGACCGCCGCCCAGATCGGCGCGCTCTCCACCGACCAGGTGCAACTCGGCATGACCACCGCCAACCTGAACGTGCTCTCGGCAGCCCAGGTCGCCGCGCTCGGCACCGCCGGCGTCGCCGCCCTCAGCACCCTCCAGGTCAATACCCTCGGCACCGCGCAGCTGGCCGCCCTGACCAACAACGAGATCGCCCTCGGCCTCAGCACCAGCGACATCCTGGCGCTCACCACCGGCCAGATCAGAAATGGCCTGACTGCCACCCAGCTTGCCGCACTCACCACCAGCCAGCTCGCTGTGGCTGCCTTTGGTACCGCCGATGTGGCCGCCCTGACCGCCACCCAGGTGAAGGGCTTCACCACCGCCCAGATCCATGCCCTCTCGACCGACCAGGTGCAGCTCGGCCTCAACAGCGCCGACCTGAACGCCTTCAGCGCTACCCAGATCGCCGCCCTGACCACGGCTGGCATCGCTGCCCTGACCACGGCACAGGTGCAGACCGGCCTGGGCGCCACCCAGATCGCCGCGCTCACCACTGCGCAACTGGCCGTCGCCGCCTTCGGTACCGCCGATATCGCTGCCCTGACCACCACCCAAGCCAAGGCGCTAACCGCAACCCAGATCGGCGCGCTGTCGACCGACCAAGTGCAGTTGGGCCTGAGCACCAGCAGCCTGAACGTGCTGTCGGCCGCACAGATCACGGCACTGGGGACCGCCGGCATCGCCGCGCTGACTACCACGCAGATCACGGGGCTTGGGAGCGCCCAGATCGCCAGCCTGACGACCAGTCAGATCCAGCTTGGCCTGACCACCAACGACCTGCGCGCCATGGGCACGAGCGGCGTCGCCGCCCTGACCGCGACGCAGGTGGTGGCGCTGACCGGCACCGAGATCAACTCGCTCACCACCGCGCAGTTCCAGTCGCTCAAGCTCGGCACGCCGCTGGTGCTCGACCTCAAAGGGACCGGCATCCAGACGCAAAGTGCGGCCACCGCCAATGTCAATTTCGACCTGTTCGGCACTGGCGTGAAGGAACAGACCGGCTGGGTGGCGCAGGGTGAAGGCCTGCTGGTCCTCGCCCCGGACAACTCCACCACGCTGACCGGTGCCAACCTCTTCGGCGATGGCATGGTCATGGCCAACGGTCAGCGCGCCGCCAACGGCTTCCAGGCCCTGCAAGCCCTGGACAGCAACGGCGACGGCGTGATTAACGCGCAGGATGCCCAGTTTGCCAACCTCAAGGTGTGGGTCGACAACAATGTGAACGGGGCGGCTGCCGCTAGCACCGTCCAGTCAGGAGAACTGGTCAGCCTGGCGAGCCTCGACATCACCCAGCTCAACCTCAACGCGCAGGCGTCCGATACCGTCAACAACGGCAACGTGCTCGGACTGATCTCGAGCTACGTCACGGCCGATGGCAAGACTCATCAGATGGCCGATGTCTGGTTTGCCAACAACGGGGTGGCGCCCGCCACGGGAGCCGCGGCACCTGCCGCCGGGACCGCCGCACCGGCCGCCAGCGCGGGAGCAGCAGCACCCACGCCCAACCTGAATACGGCCGTGGCATCGCTCTCGACCGCCCTGGCTGCCTTCACGACGACAGGGGTCACCGGTGCTGCCAGCGGTGCCGGTACCGGCAGCCTGACCCTGCCCACCCAGGCGTCGGCCGCGCCCCTGGCCGTGCCGGGCGGCAGCCTGAGCAGCATGGTGAACGTGCTGAAGCAGTTCAATGCCAATGGGCAACCCGTGGCGGGTCCGGCCAGCAATCTGACGGTCGCCGCCAACCTGCTCAACCCGGGCACCCCGGCGCACAAGAACGGCTTCGATATACTCACGGTTGGCAAGTCGGCCTGATCCGTTGCAGGTGAGGGACGATACCCCCTCACCTGCAGGACCCCGGCCCGCCAGGGCCAGGGGACAACCACGGAGCAAGGATGGCAAGCACCCCTGAGCTGACGACCACGCTGCTGCGCGCCTGGCGCGGCGAGATCGCGCTGGCAGAACTGATCGACCTTGCCAACAGCCTGGAAGCGGCAGGCCAACCCGAACTGACCTCCGTGCTGTATCGCACCTGGCTCGATCACACCGACTCCCCGGTCAAGCATCTGGTCGAGTTCAACCTCGGCGCGCTGTACCACAAGCTGACGGCCGACCAGCCGGCCGAGGCGGCCTACCAGCGCGCGATCGCGACCGATGCCGGTTTTGTGCATCCTCGCCTGAACCTGGGCATGCTGTACGAGCGGCAGGGCAGGCTGACGGAAGCGATTGATGCCTGGCGGGCGATCGCTGCCATGCCCGTGCCGGCCAGCCCGGAGCTGCGACCGACCTATGTCACCGCCCTGAACAGCCTGGGCCGGGTCCTCGAACTCACCAAGGAATATGAGGAAGCGCTCGGCATCCTGCAGCGCAGCCTGGAACTCGATCCTGAACAGGCCGATGTCCTGCACCACTGGGTGTTCCTGCGCCAGCGCGTGTGCGCATGGCCAATCTACATCGACGTGCCCGGCGTACTGCGCGCGCGCATGGTGGAATGCACCTCGGCGCTGGCCATGATCAGCCTGAGCGATGATCCGGCCGAACAGCTGCGCGCCGCGCACCACTATGTGGAGCAGAACCTGCTGCGCAACCTGCAGCCGCTCGCCGCGGGGACAGGGTACGGTCATACGCGCCTGCGCATCGCCTACCTGTCGTCCGACTTCTGCCTGCATCCGGTGGCCATGCTCACCGTGGAACTGCTCGAGTGCCATGATCGCACGCATTTCGAGGTGTTCGGATTTGACTGGACGCGCGACGATGGCTCGGCACTGCGCGCAAGGGTGCGCGCCGCCTGCGATCACTTCGTGCCAATCCACGACCTAGATGATGCAGCGGCGGCCCGGCTGATCCGCGATCACGAGATCGACATCCTGGTCGACCTGCAGGGGCAGACCGCCGGCGCACGCGCCAACATCCTGGAATACCGGCCAGCGCCGATCCAGATCACCTATCTGGGATTGCCGGCAACCACCGGCCTGCCTGCCATCGACCACGTGATTGCCGACCGCTTCCTGATTCCGCCGGAGGAAGCCCCACACTACTCGGAACAGCCGCTCTATCTGCCCGACGTGTACATGGCGAGTGACCGCCAACGCCGTGCTGCGACGGCACCGACCCGGGCCGACTGCGGCCTGCCCGCCAGCGGCTTCGTGTTCTGCTCCTTCAACAACAGCTTCAAATACACCCCCGAGGTGTTCGCCCTCTGGATGCAGATCCTCAAGGCGGTGCCCGACAGCGTGCTGTGGCTGCTGGCCGACAATCGCTGGGCCGAAACCGCCCTGCGCCGGGCAGCTAACGCCCACGGGGTCTCCGAACAGCGTCTGGTCTTCGCCCCGCGCGCCGCACCGGAGCGCTATCTGGCGCGCTACCAGGTGGCCGACCTGTTTCTCGACACCTATCCCTTCAACGCCGGCACCACCGCCAATGACTGCCTGTGGATGGGCTGCCCGCTGCTCACGCGAAGCGGGCGTACCTTTGCCGCCCGCATGGCAGGGGCCCTGCTCACGGCCGCCGGCCTGCCCGAGCTGATCACCTGGTCCGCCGAGACTTATCGCGACACCGCCATCGCGCTGGCGCAGGATCCGGCTCGCTGCCAGGGCCTGCGTGCGCGTCTCGCCGAGGTGCGCGAACGTGGCGCCCTGTTCGACACGCCGCGCTTCACCCGCCACCTGGAAACTCGCCTGATCGAACTGGTGCAGGCGCTGCCCGCCTCCGGCTGAGGGCAGCGCAGCGTCGCCGGCGGGCACACGGCAACCGGCCCCGGCAGGTGCCCGGATGTCACAGAAATAGCGGCCAAAACCCGGGTCTTTCTGGCTTTGGAGGCCTGCAGCGCCATGGGATTATCAGTCGTCCTGAACCCATCCCCAACGCTTTCCGCCCACACCCCCATGTCCGAGTTGGCCGTCCATTCCTTTGTCCAGTGCCTGGCGGCGATTGCCCAGCACCATGGCGTGCAGGTCAGTCCTGAGCGGCTGAAGGAGGAATATTCGCTGACCGATCAGGAGCCCAAGCCGTCGCTGGTGATCCGCATGGCGGGCTCGCTCGGCCTGAAGGCAAAGACCGCCAAGATGAGCTGGAAGGGCCTGTTCGCCCAGCAGGGCGTGTTCCCCTTCATCGGCGCGATGCGCGACGGCCATGCCGTGATCATCGTGGGGGCCGCCACCGACGAGGCCCATCCCGACGGCAATGTGGCGGTACTCGACCCCACCCGCGCCGAAGCCGGCGTGCACTATCTCGACCGCAAGACGTTCTGCAACCAGTGGAACGGCGCGGTGATCCTGCTGAAACGCAGCCTCGGGTTGACCGATCCGCAGCAGCCCTTCGGCATGCGCTGGTTTGTCCCGGAAATCATCCGCCAGGGCGCCGCCTTCCGCGACATCGGCATCGCCGCCGTGGCCCTCAGCGTGCTCTCGATGGGTTCGCCGATCTTCTTCCAGCTGGTGATCGACAAGGTGCTGGTGCACCAGAGTTCGTCCACGCTCTGGGTGCTGGCGGTGGGCGTGCTGGTGGCCATGATCTTCGAAGGCATCTTCGGCTACATCCGTCAGGTGCTGCTGCTCGCCGCCACCAACAAGATCGACATGCGGATCACGCGGCGCGCCTTCAACCACCTGATCTCGCTGCCGATCGATTACTTCGAGACCACCTCGGCGGGCGTGGTGGCCCGAGTGATGGCGCAACTGGAAGGGATCCGCCATTTTCTCACCGGCCGGCTGTTCTTCACGGTGCTGGATACCCTGACCCTGCTGATCTACCTGCCGCTGATGTTCTCCTACTCGCCGTTGCTGGCGAGCATCGTGCTGATGTTTGCTGTGCTGCTGGCCGTGATCGTGAGCCTGCTGCTGCCGCTGTTCAAGCGCCAGCTCGAAGACCTGAATGCCGCCGAGGGTCAGCGCCAGGCCATGCTGGTCGAGTCGATCCACGGCATGCGCACCGTCAAGGCACTGGCCATCGAGCCGGCGCTGCGCAAGAACTGGGAAGAGATGTCGGCGCGCTCGATCATGGCGCACTTCAAGGTCTCGCAGACCGGCATGATTGGCGGCTCGATCGTCGAGTTCCTCAACAAGCTGCTGCCCGTGATCGTGATCGTGGTAGGGGCGCAGGGGGTGTTTGACCAGACTCTGAGCGTGGGTGCATTGATCGGCTTCCAGATGCTGTCCGGCCGGGTGATGGGGCCACTCGCGCAGATTGTCGGGCTGATCAACGAATACCAGCAGACCGCCGTATCGGCGCGGATCCTGGGGGATGTGCTGAACCGGCCAGCGGAAGGCCGCAGCAACACCGTAGGCATGCGGCCGATCCTGACCGGCAACATCCAGTTCGACAATGTCAGCTTCCGCTATCCGGGCTCCAGCGTGCCGGCCCTCGACCGCACCAACTTCATCATCAAGTCGGGTACCGTCGTCGGCATTGTCGGCCGCAGCGGTTCGGGCAAGTCGACCCTGACCAAGATCCTGCAGGGGCTGTACGAGATCCAGGAAGGCAGCGTGCGCTTCGACGGCATCGACGCCCGTGAAATCGAGCTGTCGCACCTCCGTCGCCAGATCGGCATCGTGCTGCAGGAAAACTTCCTGTTCCGCGGCACGATCCGCGCCAATATCGCGATGGCGCGCCCCTCGGCCTCCTTCGAGGAAATCGTGCTGGCCGCGCAGCAGGCCGGTGCCGATGAATTCATCCAGCGCCTGCCCGGTGGCTACGACACACTGCTCGAGGAAAACGCCTCGAACCTGAGCGGCGGACAGAAACAGCGCCTGTCGATTGCGCGCTCGCTGCTGCTCAAGCCGCGCATCCTGATCCTGGACGAAGCCGCCAGCGCGCTCGATCCCGAGAGCGAGGCGATCTTCATCAACAACCTGTCGCAGATGGCGCAGGGGCGTACGGTAATCATGATCTCGCACCGCCTGTCCACACTGGTGGATGCCGACTGCATCCTGGTGATGCACCAGGGTCGCCTGGCCGACAGCGGCACCCACCTCGACCTGCTCGGCCGCAGCCAGACCTACCAGCAGCTCTGGCACCAGCAGACCAGTCATCTGTGATCGCGCCCCGATGACTCCGCCCGGATGATGCCGCCCCGATGAAAATCACCCGCAAACTCGCTCCGGTGGAAGGCACGGCGATCGATTTCCTGCCGGACGCCGACGAGATCGAACGGCGGCCGCTGCCCTTGCTCGCCCGCCTCACCCTGCACCTGCTGGCACTGGCCCTGCTCGGGTTCCTGGTATGGGCCGACCTGTCCGAGATCGACGTGATCGTCACCGCCAAGGGCCATCTCTCCACACCCCTGCCCAACATCGTGGTGCAGCCGACCGAGACCTCCACCGTGCAGAGCATCGACATCCGCGTCGGCCAGGTGGTGCACAAGGGTGATCGCCTTGCCAGCATGGACCCGACCTACAGTGAAGCCGACGAGGCGGAACTGAGAACCCGCCTGGACAGCCTCGAACGGCAGTCCGCCGCGCTCGATGCCGCCCTGGCGGGCAAGGACCTGCCGGCGCTCGCCCGCGCCACCGCCGACAGCGACATCCAGACCCGGCTGTCGATCGAACGGTTGTCGAGTTTCGGGTCGGGGCTGCGCAAGCAGCAGGAAGCGATTTCGCGCCTCAACTCCAGCATCGCCAGTGCGCAGAACGACGAGCGCTCGATGCGCGACCGGGTGAAGGTGCTCACCCAGCTCGAGACCATGACCGCCGACCTGGTCGACAAGAAGCTCGCCGTCACCTCGCGCCTGCTGGAAGTGCGCGACCGCCTGCTCGAGGCGCAGCGCGGCATGGACACCGCGCGCAACCGCCAGGTGGAACTGCACCGCGAACTGGATGGCATTGCTGCCGAGAAGGCCGCCTTCGCAGCGAGCTGGCGTGAAAAACTGCTGCAGGAACTGCTAACCACCTCGCGCGAACGCGACTCGGTGCGCGACCAGCTCGCCAAGGCCACCCGCCGCCACAGCCTGGTCGTGCTCACGGCCCCCGCCGACGCGGTGGTGCTCGACATGGCCAAGGTCTCGATCGGCTCGGTGGTGCGCGAAGCCGAACCCTTCTTCACCCTGGTGCCGCTGAGCGACGCGCTGGAGGCCGACATCCAGATCGATGCCAGCGACATCGGGTACCTGCGCCTGAAAGACAAGGTCAGCATCAAGATCGATGCCTTTCCCTTCCAGCGCCACGGCGCGCTGCACGGCCGCCTCAGCACCATCAGCCAGGATGCCTTCAAGCGCGAGCCTGGCAGCGGCTCCGGCGCCGAAAATTACTACCGGGCGCGCGTCGTGCTCGGCAAGGCGAAGCTGAAAGCGATGCCGGGCGATGCCAAGCTGCTGCCCGGCATGACGCTTACGGCGGAGATGGTGATCGGCAAGCGCTCGGTGATGTCGTACATGCTGTGGCCGCTCACCAAGGGCCTGCAGGAGTCGATCCGTGAACCGTGACCTGCGTTGGCATGCCGGTGTCACTCTGCGCGCCGTGCTGGCCATCCAGCTGGCCGGCTGCGCGCAGGCACTCGCCCCGCTGCCCGCTGCGCCCGTGATCCCCTTGCCGGCCCACTTCGATCGCGCCGCCGCTGCCGGCATGCCCGGTCCGGACCGCAGCGAAGATGCCGCCGCATCGCGCGCCGCACTGGCGAGCTGGTGGGAACAGATGGGCAATGCGGAACTGAACCGCCTCGTGGATCGCGCGATCGCCAATAACCCCGACCTGCGCATCGCCAACCTGCAGGTGCAGGAAGCCGCGCTCCGCCGCGACAGCGCGAAGGCCGGGCGGCTGCCCGAGATCACCGCCCCAGTATCCCGGGCCGCCCAGTTCCCCGGCGGCCAGATTCCGGGGGTGCCGAGCGCGGGCGGTGGCGGCATGCAACTGTCATTGCAGGCCCAGCTGGCGGCCACGTGGCATCCGGACGTGTGGGGCGAGTTCGCTGCCACCGAACGGTCGGCAGAATGGCAGCTGCTGCGTGCCGTGCACCAGCGCGAGGATACCGAGCGACTGCTGGTGGGCGTCGTGGTGAGTGCCTATATCAGCTATCTCGCGGCCAACGACACCCTTCGCACCACCCAGGATCAGGTGCGGATTGCCGAGGACATGCTGCGCACCACACAACAGGCGCTGGATGCCCATGATGCCGTGCTGGAGGACGTGGAGCGCAGCCGTGCTGCGCTCGCCAACCTGCAGGCGACCCTGCCGATGCTGCAGATGCAGCGCGAGGAAGCGCAAAGCACGCTGGCCTTCCTCGCCGGTGCCCTGCCGGGTGACCTACCGCTCACCCCGGAGGGCATGGACAGCGTCACCCTGCCGAACGCCGACCTGCCGCTCAACACGCGGCTGCTGCTCGAGCGTCCCGACATCCGCATGGTGGAAGCGCGCCTGCAGGGAGCCCAGGCTGACATTGCCGTCGCGCGCGCGCGCCTGCTGCCCCCGGTCACCTTCAGCTCGGCCAGTGGCTTCACCGGCCAGGCCTTGCAGCACCTGCTGCAATCGCAGTTCTTTTTCTGGAATGCGATCGCCACCATCACGCCGGTGATTTTTGATGGCGGCCGTCGTGCCAAAGAGGATGCTGGCAACCGGGCCAGCTTCGAGGAAATGGTCAGCACCTACTTGCGCACCATCCTGCAGGCCGCCCGCGAGGTGGAAGACGCACTGGGCAACGTGCGCGCCAACCGCGAACGGCTGACGAGCCAGAGCGTGGCCGAACAGTCCACGCGCAGGATTTTGGGGCTCAACCAGCAGGCCTACCGGCTGGGCGCGGTGAGCACCGCCACCCTGCTGGAGGCCCAGCGGGTCTGGCAGCAGGCCGACGCCGAGCGCCTGCGCCTGAGGGGTGAATACCTGAAGGCGCACGTGGCCCTGTATCAGGCCCTTGGGGTACCCACCCTGCGGCAGTCCGACCAGGATCCGACCGGACTGCCACTCGCCATCGACGCCGCGCAGTTCGGCGAACGGCTGAAGGGTGGACCGGTGCGCACGCCCTGGAGTGTCGATCTGCCGGGGGTCTATCCTGCCAGCGCCTTGCCGGCCGTGTGGCGCGACCTGCGCCGCCGCTTTCCGCAGCACCCCGCCGGCCTGGGGCTGGAGGCGGAAGCGGCCGGCAGCCTGGAGGGCGCGCAAGACAGCAATGCGCGCTGGTATCGCCTGCGCCTGGTACAGTTCCCGGCGCGCGCCGATGCCGACGCGTTCTGCGGCGCGCTGCGCGAGGCGCAACAGCTTTGCAGCACCACCCAGCGCATGGTGCGCTCATGAGTGACCTCGCTCAGGCTGCCGCAGTTGACGCCCTCACCATGGCGCTGTTCAACCAGTTCGTGCAGTGGCACAACATTGGCTACGCCGCCCCCGTCCCGGAGATGGTCAAGCAGGCGGTGCGCGGCCGCTACGCCACCCCCAACGCGGTCTGGCTCGAATTGGGAATGGGCGACGGCACCACCAGCAAGCTGCTGGCGCTACAGTCCCGCCTGCTGGTGGGCGTGGAACCGGACCGCGCCCGGTATGAACAGGCGGTGCAGCAGTTCCCGGAGGGGGCTGCGGTACGCCTGTTCAACGCCACTCCGAAACAGGCCCTACCCCATCTGCTGCCGCAGATTGTCGGCGACCTGAATGTCTGGCTGGCCGGGCATCACCCGGCGCGCTCTGCCGGCACCAGCCGCGCAGAACCCAGCACCCTGCTGGAACTGGCCGAAATCGGCCGCTTCCGGCCGAATTTCCGCCGCCTCTGCGTGATGGTCGATGCAATCCGCTGCTTCGATCCAGCCAATGCCGAGTTCCCCGAATATCCCAGCCTGGAGTTGCTGGTGGACTGGGCGCGGGCGCAGGACCTGATGTGGCATATCGAGCATGACATGTTCATTGCGCGGAGTGCGTGATGCAGGCGCTTCCCCTTTCAGTGATCGTGACAACCCATGCGCGCCCGGCCTTTCTGGCCCGCGCCCTGCAGTCCCTGCTGGCGCAGACGGTGCAGGACTTTCAGATCGTGGTTTGTGCCGACGAGCCTTCGCCCGCCACCAAGCAGGTCGCCGCGCATTTCCTGCGCGCGCAGGATGTGCTGGTGGTCGTGCCGCAGGCCCATGGCCCGGCGGACACGCGCAATCTCGGCATCCAGCTGGCCGGGGGACAGAACATCTGTTTCCTGGACGATGACGACAGCGTTCCACCGGGCCACGTCGCCGACCTGCTGGCCCATCTCCCCGCACATGCCGGGGAACTCGTGTACTTCAATTACCAGCAGGTGACCGAATTGCGCGAAGGGGATCACGTGACCTTGCTGGAAACCAAGGCCGTCGACACCAGGACCGAGGACAGCGAGGTGCTGCTTGTGAACAACTTCGTCCCGAACAACGCCTTCGTGGTAGGGCGTGCGCTGGCTGGCGCGGTGGCCTTCGACCGCCAGCTGGCAAGCCTCGAGGACTGGGACTATCTGCTCGCCTTGCGCCCGTTGGTGCAGTTCCGCCACGCGGCCCTGGACGGGCCGAACGTCCATCTTGCCGCCTCGCCGGAACGCCGAACAGTGCAGTCGTTCCAGGATGGCTCGGTAGCCCTCGACTACCTGTCGATCTACCGCAAATGGCGCGCCACCAATGATGTTCAACGCCGGGAACGCAGCGACCTGCTCGCCCGCCTGGGGCTGCAGGTCAGCCCGGCCCACCTGTGATGACCGTCGACCCGCAAACCGACATCCTTGCGCGATCATCCGGCCCGCTGAAGGAGCGCCGCTGACATGCTGAATATCTATACGATCAACCTCGCCCATCGCAAGGATCGCTGGGAGGAAGCGCAGGCCAACTACCGCGCCTGCGGGCTGAACCCCGACGCCGTGCAGCGTTGGGAAGCTAGCAGCGAGCCGGGCTTCGGTGCCTTGGGCTGCGCCAAATCCCATGTGGCGGCGCTCGCCCATTACCTCACCCAAGGCCAAGCGCCCTATTGTCTGGTGCTGGAAGATGATTTTGACTTCGTGCGGCCGTGGAGCGAGTTTGTCGACTGCTTCCGGCGGGCCATCACCCATCAGCTCGAATGGGACGTGATCCTGATGATGGGGACGGCAGTGCTGGCAACACCGTCTCCCGTCGAAGGCCTCGCCCGGGTAATCGAATCGCAGTCCACGGCAGGCTATCTGGTGTCGCGGCGCTACGCGGCCGACCTGCTTGCCTGCTTCGCTGCCAGCCTGACCTATCTGGAACGCTTTCGTGCGCCAGACCTGCACCGCTACGCCATTCCGCGCATGGCGGTCGACATGGCCTGGAAGCCGCTGCAGCGCCGGGACCGCTGGTACATCGCCACGCCAGCGCTGGGGCACCAGAGGACCTCGTGGTCTGATATAGAACAGTGCGCCACCAATTACGACGCCATCACGTTCGGCATGTCGGCCTCCGGAGCCTGACATGGCAGCACTGCAGATCATCAATCACCTGAAGGGCGGCATCGGCAATCAGCTGTTCCAGATCTGCTTCGGGCACGCCTTGGCGGAGAGGCTCGCCGCTCGGCTCACCTACGACGTCGGCTACTTCACCGCCGACCCCTATGGACGCACCAGCATCCTGTCGCGGCTGGAGCCGGACGCCGCCATCGGCGTCGCCCGGCTGGACGCGCCGGGTACCTACCTGCTGCGCGACGGCGTGTTGCACCACCACCAGGACCTGCTGCAACTGCCGGCCGATGCGCAGCAACTGGTGCTGGACGGCTATTGGCAGACCCGCGACCTGATCGATCCCGCCGCCGTGGCTGCCCTGCGCCAGCGCCTGCGGATGCAATGCGCGGCACTGGACGGCACACCAGCCGGCACTCGCATCCGATCGGCCCGGTATCCGACCGCCATCCATCTGCGTGGACACGATTACGCCCACATGGGGGTATGCCGTCCGGAGTACTACCTCGCATGCATGGATGCGCTGGTCCGGCAGTTCCCCGACAGCCACTTCTTCGTCTTTTCTGACCAGCCGAATGCCACCCGGGCGCTGTTCGGCCAGCGATATGCCAACCTGGAATTCCCGGCGACCGGCGACGATCTGGACGACCTCTACCTGATGTCGCTGTGCCGCCGGTTTGTGATCTCGAACTCGACCTACTCGTGGTGGGCGGCGCGCCTCGCCGAAGTGGACGGTGCCAGCGTGATCGCCCCTGCCGAATGGGTCTTGCAACCGGATGCATCCTCCCCCTGCCCGGCGCACTGGACGCTCGTACCGGGGGTGGTGCAGGCGCTGCAGACCGACCCGTCGGTACAGACGCTGATCGGTGCCTTCCTGGCGGGCAGACTCTGAGCCGCCGCCCGCCAACGGCCCCCCACACAGCGACCACCGCCCCTCTCAAGGATCACCGTCCATGGACAAGCTGCAACAGACCGTGCTGGAAATGATCAACCATCTCTTGGCACAACACCCGGAACTCGCCCCGCTGATCGAAACTTTCGCCGTCAATGCGCAGGACGAATTCACCCGCGCCCATCGCGCCTGGGTGCGTGACAACGGGGACCAGACGCGTCGCCTGGACTACCCGCTCACCGAGACCAGCGTGGTCTTTGATGTCGGCGGCTTTGTCGGAGATTTTGCGCAACAGATCGTCGACCGCTTCAACGCGACCGTCTTCCTGTTCGAGCCGGTACGCAAGTACCACGAGGCCTGTGTCAACCGCTTTGCGGGCAATCCGAAGGTGCGCTGCTTCCACTTCGGACTGGCCGATACCGACGGCACCTTTCGCATCTCCGATGCCAACGATGCCTCCAGCATCACGCGGATGGATGCCGACGCCGATTCGGAAGTCGTTGCCGTACGCTGCTTCGCCGACTTTGTCGCCGAGCAGGGCATCCGCGGGATCGACCTGCTCAAGGTCAATATCGAAGGCGGGGAATATCCGCTGTTGCCGCATCTTCTCGACCGTGGCCTGGCCCCGATGATCGGTGACCTGCAGGTGCAGTTCCACAACTTCATTCCTGACGCGGTAGCGATGCGCAACACCATCCGCGAGCGCCTGCAGGCCACCCACCGCGAAACCTGGAACTATCCCTTCGTCTGGGAAAACTGGACCCGCCGATGATGCCAACAGAACCGACAGGACAGCTACTGGTGTTTGGGGATTCCCATTCCGTGATCTGGGGCGGCACCGATGTGGGTACCAAACAGCAATACCGACACGTGCAAGACGTCAAGACCTTTCATCTGGGGCCGGCATTTGGCTTCAACCTTCTGGACCGCGATACCGACCAACCCGGCAAGTGGGGCACCCAGGTGCTGACCCTGAACCGCCCCGCCTTTCGTG
>CAIPBT010000052.1 GCA_903863375.1 uncultured Ferrovum sp. | reverse complement strand
TTGACCGGCTGTGCTGGTGGCGGGTGGCCGGCACGCCATAACAGACGCAGCATCGCCAGACCGATCACCGTGATGCCGATTGACTTGTGGGTATTGATCACTGGGCGTACCCAGCCCTCCGGCAGGCTGTCCACTGCCCAGGCCATCAGGACGTTGGCAACCATCAGCAGGGCGATCACCCAGTGCAAGGTGATCGCGGTGTTGGTGTAGCGGGTACTCGGTGCAGCGGTCATGTCAGGTTTCCTCTGGTGTGGCCACGAGACGGTCGCGACGGGCCAGCGCTGGGAACACTACCACAGCCGCGGCGGCCACCAACACCGTGCCGATACCGCCCAGCAGCACGGAGCCAACCGGGCCGAACAGGGCAGCCGTCGCTCCCGATTCGAATTCACCGAGCTGGTTCGAAGCCCCGATGAAAATGCCATTCACTGCCGCCACTCGTCCACGCATGGCATCCGGGGTTTCCATCTGCACCAGGGTCAGGCGGATCACCACGCTGACATTGTCGGCGGCGCCCGTGACCGCCAGTGCCAGCAGGGAAAACAGCAGCGACTGCGAGACCCCAAACAGCAGCGTGGCAAGACCGAACAGGCCGACCGACAGCAGCAGGGTGCGCCCGACCTGGCGCTGCAGCGGCCAGCGCGCCAGCCACAGCGACATCGCGAGGCCCCCTGCAGCGGGGGCGGCCCGCAGCAGACCCAGCGCGACCGGACCGGCATGCAGGATGTCCCGTGCATAGATCGGCAACAGGGCGGTGGCGCCACCCAACAGTACGGCAAACAGGTCCAGGCTGATGGCGCCGAGCAGTACCTTCTGGCGCCAGACATAGGCCACTCCGGCCAGCATGCTGCCCCAGGTGGCAGCACTGGTGACCGGATGATGCCGATACCGTACGCCCAGTGTGAGCAGGCCACCGAGCCCCAACAGGCCGGCGCAGCAGACATACACCACCGCCGGACCGAATGCGTACAACAGGCCTCCCAGCGCCGGACCAGCGATGATGGCAGCCTGCATGCCACCGGAGCTGAGGGCGATGGCGCGTGGCAGGATGCCAGCTGGCACCAGCAGCGGCGTCAGTGCCTGCTGGGCCGGCATCTGGAAGGCCCGCGCCACGCCAAGCAGCACGGCAACGGCAAACACCAGCGTCCGGTTCACGGCACCCGCCTCAGTGGCCAGGACCAGCAGTCCAGCCAGCAAGCCCTGGCCCAACAGGCAGCCCGCAAAGATCCGGCCACGGTGCAGGCGGTCGGCCAGATGCCCGGCTGGCAGCGTCAGCAGCAGAGCGGGCAGAAACTGGAACAGGCCCACCAGACCAAGGTCCCACGCACTGGCGGTGATGTCGTACATGTGCCACGACACCGCCACCATCAGCATCTGGTTGGCCGCCGTGCCGGCAACCCGGGCAGCCAGGAACTGCAGGAACGGTCCTCCCAGCACCCCGTCGCACCGCATGCTCAGCGCTCGAACTGACGCTGGGCGCACAGCCCCAGACCCAGGCCGACGGTACCAAGCATTTCGCCGGAGCGGATCGGTACAGCGCTGCCCGCCACATCGGCAATGGCGGCACGGACGACCGGCGAGATCGCCATGCCACCGGTGATGAACACCACATCCGGCAGCACGCCGGCCTGCCGCATCGCCTCGGCGGCCAGTGCACGAATCCTGTTGGTCTGCAGGGCGGCAGCGCTGGCAAAGCCCGCGCGGTCGACGGTCAGGGCGAGCCCGGGCTCGACGTCATCGAGTGCCACCGCCACCTGGTCCTGGCCAGAAAGACCAATCTTGGCGAGTTCCGCAGCATGCACCAGCTGGTGCTGCAACTGCAGGCTGTGCAGGGTTTGCAGGCGCTCCAGCAGCTTCGGTTCGGCTGCCTCCTGCACCAGCCGTTCGATCTCGTCGGCCGCGCGGGCGAAGCGGGTCTGCGCCGGCACATCGCGGATCGAGATGGCATCGTGCAGCACACCGTGGGGCAGCGACCGACCACTGCGCAGGCGGGAATCCTTGCCAAAGGCCGGCATGAACGCGCGCCAGGCGAGCACCTCATCAAAATCAGTCCCCCCGACCCGGTCGCCGGAAACCCCGAGGATATCCTCACGCCGGTCGGCCCAACCGGCACGCGCAGGGCTGAGCCGAACCATCGCGCAATCGGTGGTGCCGCCGCCGACGTCGATCACCAGCACCACCTGCTCACCCGCAATCGCCCGCTCATATTCATAGGCGGCCGCCAATGGCTCGAGTTCAAAAGAAATTTCCGTGAAACCGGCCCGTTGCGCGGCCCGCTCCATCACGCCGATGGCTTGCCGGGTACTGGCCTCGCCGCCAATGCCCTGATAGCGCACCGGCCGCCCCAGCACGGCCTGCCGGATCGGGCTGTCGGACTGGCTTTCCGCGGCCGTCCGGATGTGCGTCAGCATGACCGTGATCACATCTTCG
>CAIPBT010000051.1 GCA_903863375.1 uncultured Ferrovum sp. | reverse complement strand
GCCTTGTTGGCATGGAACCATTCGCGCGTCTGGTGCGCATCGAGTTCCGTGAAGAATTGAAAGGCTGCTGGGGAAAATCCCCGGAAGCGAGTGCTCTGGGGTTGCATTTTTGGAGCTTTCGGCATGGTTGTCGTCCCTGGTTCCTGATCGGCTGGTCGGGTGGCGTGGGCACTCAGCAATATTGCGGTGATGTCTGCAAGTCAGGCAATGCGCAGGTGGGCAAACAGCCGAAGTTTGACAACGTCCAGCACGAAGGCCAGTCCGGCAGCAGCCACCATCACGCCGAGCACCATGCGGACAGGCAGCGCAACCATCATCACCCCGTTGACCGCAAACACGCTGAACACCAGCACATCGAGGACCGTGGAAGCCATCAGCCACGCCCCCGGCCGCGAACACCAGAGATGGCGGCGTTCACGTGACACATAGAACACGGCCTGGCCGCTGAATACCAGGGTGATCACGGTGAGGGTGCGCAGTGATTGTGCGTCCAGCCCCCACTGGTAGCGACCCAGCACCAGGCTGCCAATGCAGAAGCCAAGATCGCACACGCCCAAGGCAATGGCGGCCAGCGTGAGATGACCGATCCGCCAGACATTGGGCGTGGCCGAGGGACGAACGTTGTCGGTTGCCGACGAGATGGCCAGAAAATCTCCAGCCACCATCATCATCACCATCAGCAGGGGGGTCAGCACCGCCTGACCGGAAATCAGCAGGCCGGCCAGCAGGAACAGTACCTGCACCACCTTGTGGATGATTGAGCGCAGGGTGTAGGTGAGCACGCGCTGGAACATGATGCGCCCCTCCTCCACCGCGGCCACCACCCCGCTCAGGCCAGGTTCGGTGAGCACCAACCCGGCCGCCGATTTGGCCACATCGGTTGCCGTGAACACCGCAACCCCCATTTGCGCCTGACGCAGGGCCGGGGCGTCGTTGGTCCCATCACCACACATGCCGACCACGTGACCGGCACGCTGCAGTGCCTGCACGAGGGCAAATTTCTCTTCGGGCAACACGCGCGCGAAAACGCCGTACTGGTCAGGCTGCACGTCCGCCGGCAAGGGCATGGCGGTGCACAGCGCCCCCTGAATGCCGACGGCATCCGCCACCCACTTGGCCGTCACGGCCGAATCCCCGGTCACCATCACGGTGCGCACCCCGAGCGACCGCAGCTGCGACACCAGTGCCGCCGCATCATCCCGAGTCGGGTCGCTTAACGCAATCACGCCGGCCAGTTGCAAGGCAGGCGGCGCCCCGATGGCCAGCGCGAGCACGCGAAACCCCTGCCCCTCCAGTTCATGAACCAAGGCACCTGCGGTTGGCGAGGCATCTGCCATGGGTGCAAGCACGGCATAGGCCCCTTTGATCACGCGCAAGGTCTGTCCGTTGGCATCAGTCACCATGGCCTCCGCCAACTTGCGGGCAGGATCAAAGGGCAGAAAGCTTTGCAGGGTCCACGGGTGATCGGTCTGCGCAGGCGCAGCCGCCCTGATCGCCGCATCGAGCGGATCGGTGCCACGCCCGGAGCTGGCCAGTGCGGCGAGTGCGAGCACTCCGGCAGGCTCGAAGCCCGGCAGTGCACGACAGGCCGTCACCGCCATCGCATTACGCGTAAGCGTACCGGTCTTGTCCACACACAACACGTCCATGCCTGCGGCTTCGTCCAGTGCAGACAGGCGGGTAGGCAACACCCCGCGCTCGGCCAGGGCGCGCGCGCCAACCGTGGCAGCCAGTGTGAACATCGACGGCAGCGCCACCGGAATCGATGCCAGCATGGCCACCAGCACCAGCGGTGCGATCTGGGCAAAAGGAAGCCCCAGATGCACGGCAACCGCAATCAGCACCGCAATCACGCTGCCGTTGAACAGCGCCAGGTTGCGCACCACGTGCATCACGGTTTTCTGTTGCGTGCTCTCCACATGCGCGGTGCGAATCAATTCGGCGTTGCGGCCAAACGTGGTGCGCGCCCCGGTCGCCACCACCTCGGCCACTGCCTCGCCGCGTCTGACCAGTGCCCCGGCAAACGCAACAAATCCTGCACCGGCCTCGACCGGCACCGACTCACCCGTCAGCATGGACTGATCGATCAGGAGGGCGCCGCTGAGCAGCCGGACATCAGCGGGGACCACCTCGCCCAGCGACAGGCGAATCAGGTCACCGTCGACCAGTGCACTGGCGGCCAACACGCACCAGTTGCCATCGCGACGCACCGAAGCGTGCAGGGGCAGCCGCGATCTGAGGGCGTCCAGCGTTGCTTGGGCGCGACGCTCCTGCCCGAAAGCGAGCCCGGCATTGAACAACAACAACACCCCGATGGCGGTGGCTTCCGGATATTCGCCGAGTGCCAATTGCAGCAACAGCACCAGCTCCAGCATCCAGGGCACCGGTGCCCACAGCTTGCCGAGGGCAAGTTGCAGCGGGTGATCGGTCGGTTCGGTCTGGCCATTGCCACCGTTGCCTGCACGACGACGCAGCACCTCTGCAGCACTCAGGCCGGCACCACCGGCCAGCCCGACGGCTGCAGACTCCAGCACATGCCTGCGGCAGTGATCCATCGTCGGGCACTCCAGCTGAGGTGGCACCCAGCGTGCCGCAGAAGGTGCGACGATTCGGTGGGATGACGAACAGAGCCTGGCTGCGCGGCACGCAATACTTTTTGCAGAGGCGTAGCACGCCGCATCGAGGACCCCCCCTTCTTCGGTTTGCGCGCACTGTGGACCTGACATGAAAAATCCGATGCATTTCCAGCTCAACGGCCAAGCCGTCACCCTCGACATTGATGACGAGCGCCCCTTGTTGGGTGTGCTGCGCGGCGAACTTGGCCTCACCGGCACCAAGTATGGTTGTGGCGCAGCCCTGTGCGGCGCTTGTACCGTCACAGCGGACGGGCAGGCTGTGCGTGCCTGCAAGACGCCGCTGCGCAATGTGGCCGGCAAATCGGTGGTCACCGTGGAGGGCCTGATGCACAAGGGGAAGCTGTCTGCGCTGCAGCAGGCCTTCATCGACTTTGGCGCATTCCAATGCGGATACTGCACGTCCGGCATGCTGATGTCGGCCACCGAGCTGCTGCACAACACCCCCCATCCCACGCGCGCGGTCATCGTCGGCCATATGGAACGCAACTTGTGCCGCTGTGGTGCCCACCAGCGCATCGTGATGGCGATCGAAGCCGCCGCATTGCAGCGCAGGCAGCTCGCATGAGCGCGCGCCTGCCCCTGGAACGACGCCGTTTCCTGCAACTGCTGGGGGGTGGCATCGTGGTGCTGGTGGGCCTCGGACCCGACGCATTGCAAGCCGAGGAGGCTGCGCATCTGGTGCCGGAGGACTTCAATGCCTTTCTCGTGGTGGGCGAGAACGGCCGCGTCACGCTGCTCTCGGGCAAGGTCGAAATGGGTCAGGGCGTGATGACCTCACAGGCACAGATGCTCGCCGAGGAATTGGGGGTGGCACTGAGCGCGATCGATGTGGTGCTCGGTGATACCGATCGCTGCCCTTGGGATATGGGGACCTATGGTTCGCTGACCACCAGCACGTTTGGGCCGGCACTGCGCGCGGCCGGAGCGCGGGCGCGCAGCACCCTGGTCTCGCTGGCAGCCGGACGGTTGGGCGTGCCCGAGGCACAGTTGCTGGTGCACAACGGCGTGGTAAGCGTGCGCGGCGTGCCGGAGAAATCGATCAGCTTCGGTGCCCTGTCGCAGGGTGCGCGGATGGTGCGCGTGGTCGACCAACCGGCCGTGCTGCGCGCCGTGGCCACTTTCCAGATCATCGGCACCTCGCCGGTGCGGCTTGATGCCATTGAAAAAGTCACCGGGGCAGCAAAATACGCGGCAGACATCCGGCGGCCTGGCATGTTGTATGCCCATCTGCTGCGCCCCCCCATGCATGGCGCCACCCGCACCAGCCTGGATGTCGCCAGTGCCGAGCGCCTGCCGGGTGTCACGGTGGTGCACGAAGATGACCTGGTCGCCGTATTGCACGCAGACGACGAATCGGCTGCGTTGGGCTTGGCTGCGCTGCGTGCCACCTGGGCGTTGCCGGACGCCACGCTGGACCCGGACAATATTTTCGAGCATTTGCTGGCCACCTCGCCAGAACCTCGCGAGGTGACACGTCTGGGTGACCCGATGGCGGCGCACAAACTGGCGGTCCGGCTGTTCGAGACGACCTTTCACAAGGGTTACGTGGCCCATGCTGCCCTGGAACCTCATGCCGCGCTGGCCGAGTTCAGCCGGGGGCGCATGACGGTGTGGGCATCCACCCAGACCCCCTTTCCGACCCGTGACGGCATCGCCAAGGCGCTTGGCCTGCCGATCAGCGCCGTACGTGTGATCACGCCGCTGATTGGCGGCGGGTTTGGCGGCAAGAGTGCCTTTGGACAGGCAATCGAAGCGGCGCGCCTGGCGCGGATCACCGGCAAACCGGTGCAGGTGGCCTGGTCACGCGCTGACGAGTTTTACAATGACACCTTCGATCCCGCCGCGCTGGTCACCATCGCTTCCGGGGTGGACCCGGCGGGCCTTGTTTCGCTTTGGGATTACAGCGTGATCGCCGCCGGTACCCGAGGCACCACCCTGCCCTATGCCCCGCCCAACCTGCGCATCCGCTCGTCGGGCAAGCTGTTCGAGACAGCGGGCACCGAGGCGCCATCCGTGCATCCGTTTGCGGTGGGTGCATGGCGTGGACCCGGTGCCAACATGAACGTATTTGCCGCCGAGTCACAAATCGACATCATGGCGGCGGCGCTCGGAATTGATGCGCTGGAATTCCGCCTGCGCAATCTCACCGATGCGCGGATGCGGCGTGTGTTGCAGACCGCTGCCAGCACCTTCGGCTGGAAGGCGTCGACGACACCGGCCGCAGGTGGGCGCGGCTGCGGCGTTGCCTGCTGTATCGATGCAGGCACCTATGTGGCCACCATGGCCGAAGTGCAGGTCGACCTGAGCAGCGGTCGCGTGCATGTGCTGCGCATCGTATGTGCGGAAGATCTGGGGCTGGTGATCAACCCGGAGGGTGCCCGCATGCAGATCGAAGGCGGGCTGACCATGGGCCTGGGCTATGTGCTGAGCGAGGAACTGCGCTTTCACGGCGGCGAGATCCTGGACCGCAATTTCGATTCCTACGAGATCCCGCGCTTCAGTGTGGTACCACGTATCGAGGCCGTGCTGGTGCACAACGACACCCTGGCGCCGCAGGGTGGCGGCGAACCCGCGATCACCACGACGGGCGCCGTAATCGCCAATGCCGTGTATGCGGCCACCGGCGTGCGCATGCTGCGCCTGCCCATGCTTCCTGCCCGGCTGAAGCAGGCGATGCTGGCACAAGGCATTCACTGAGCGGTGTCAGGGACGCGCCTCAACGCGTCGGCTGACGCACCAGTAGGTCGGACAGCTCGTCGGCGTGTTGTTCCTCCACCGCGAGGATGGCGCGCAGCAGGTTGCTGGTTGTGGGATCGGCATGATCGAGGTACTGGATCAACTCGCGGTAGCTGTCGATAGCGATCCGTTCGGCCACCAGATCCTCGCGGATCATTTCGGTCAGCGATTTGCCCGCCACATATTCCGCATGGCTGCGGTGGCTGAGGCTGTCCGGTGCGAAGTCCGGTTCACCACCCAGTTGCACGATGCGCGCTGCCAATTGGTCCGCATGCCCCAGTTCCTCGTTGGCGTGCGCCATGAACTCGTCGGCCGTGCTTTTCGCATCAAGCCCCTTGGCCATGAAATGGTGACGGCGGTAGCGCAGCATGCACACCAGTTCGGTGGCCAGTGCTGCATTCAGGTGACTCACTACAGCCGCACGGTCGGCGGCGTAACCGGGCGTGACCGCACCGCTTTCGATGTTCTTGCGCGCGCGGTCGCGCAGGGTGGGAATGTCGCTGAGGATGATCTGGGTGTTCATGAAGTGGCGCTCCTTGGTGGTGAGTCCGCGGAGTGTGCTGCACATCAGGCGCGCCATCGGTTGGCCAGCGCACGGGCGACGTCACCGGGCTGAACGGCGGTCGCGCATCGCCCGGCGGCGGGCTTACCAGGGTACGGTTTCGCCGCGGTAATCGACGAAGGCATGGGTGTGGCTACCCGCGCGTTCCTCAAGCACATCGGCGATGCCGGCCACGCTGGTGGCCACATCCAGTGGTGCAGCAGCGCCCCCCATGTCGGTGCGGACCCAGCCCGGGTGAACCGACAGCACTGTGATGCCGCGATTGCCGATGGCGGTCACAGCAAAACTGCGGGTGAGGGAATTCAGTGCCGCCTTGCTGGCACGGTACAGGTCCCAGCCGCCGGAAGTGTTGTCAGCCACGCTGCCCATCCTGGACGTCATGAACGCCACGATGCCGGTCTGCGCTTTGACCTGCGGCACCAGCATGCCTGCCAGCCGCACCGGGCTGATCGCGTTGGTGATCATCAGCATGCCAATTTCCGCCAGTGTAGTGTCGTTCACCGACTGGTGTTCCGGACCCTTGATGCCGGCATTGATGAAGACCAGATCGAACACCTGCCCGGCAAGACGGGTTTGCAGGGCGGTCAGGCTGGCCGGGGCGTCCAGATCGGCGGTGTCCAGCGTGACCGACGGCTGCCGCGCGGCGAGCTGTTGCAGTGCCATGGCGCTGGCCAGGTGTCGCGCGGTGGCCACCACCGTCCAGCCTCGGGCGGCCAGTTCCTGCGTCAGTCCGAGGCCAAGGCCTCGCGAGGTTCCGATGATCAGTGCGCGTTTCGACATGGGGCAGGCTCCGGTAGTGAAGTAAAAAGGTCAGCGAAAGGACGCATGCAATCTGGCTGGCTCGGCTAGGATGGCTTCCGAAGATTTTGTGGTGATCCACCGCCGAAGGGCTGCACGATGATATTGAAGCACATGGATGACAGGCTTCCCGCTTTGCTGGACCTGGAAGCGCTGTTGCAAACTGGCCGCCTTCCGAAGCACAAGGTCGACACCGTCGAACGGTTGCTGCGCCTCGCACAGGCCGCCACCAGGACCGCGCGTGACTCGGCGCGCGCGCTCGACGCCCTGGTCGGTGACGCCACAGATGCCGTGATCATTCACGACCTCTGTCTGGCGTTGCCGGATGGTCGCGTGGCGCAGATCGACCACCTGTACCTGGACTACACAGGCCGTTTTCATATCCTCGACACCCGACACTTCGCCCATGGCCTGAAGATCGCGGAAGACGGTGCGTTCCTGCGCTGGAATGCGCGCAGCAAGCGCTACGAGGCGGTGCCGTCGCCCATCGAACAGACGGCACGCCAGGCGCAGGTGCTTGCGGAGGTTGTCCAGTCGTTGGGCTTGCCTGCCCCCGTCATCCGGTCGCTGATCCTGGTCTCGGACAAAGCACGCGTGCAGCATGCCGACGGCGTTGATACGTCGATGGTGGTCAAGGCAGCGGACGTCATCGCCGCTGTGCAGCGGGGCCTGGACTGTGACAATCCGCCCGACACTTGCGGTGGCGTCGTTTCGTCGGCGCTGACGGGGCACATGGTGGCGGTGGCAAAGCAACTGGTCGCCTTGCACAGGCCGGTCAAGGTGGACCACGTGGCGGCCATGGGCATCACGCTGCTGCCAGAGCGCGGGCAACGCCTGGAAACGCCAGCACGCGCAGCACTGGCGGGCAGCGCAGCCCCCGCTGCGGTCGATGCCGTTGCAGCTGCTGCAGCGGCAAGGGCAACGGTACCGACAACGGGCACGCCAGTGGCCTGCAAGACGTGTGCTGGCACCGACCTCACGATTCATGCCGGCCGCTACGGCTATTACTTCCGCTGCAGGCCCTGTGGCCTCAATACGGCGATCAGCATGGACTGCGGCGCGCCGGGTCACAACGAACGGCTGCGCAGGGCCGGACCGGACTTCTTTCGTGAATGCGCCGCGTGTGGCAGCAGTTCACTCTATTTCCGGAATCCCGCCGGGTGATCGATGCCGGTTGGCGCACCCGATTGGCTGGGTGCATCCCCGCATGGCGAAAAATAGCAGTGGCCGGGTCGTGCCCCGCCTTATCTGCCCGCCTGCAAAGCTAAGCCCTTTTTCTTGGTTCATGCCTTCCGGCCGGCTTCGTATATTTGCGGCTCTGGACGTTGAGGCGCGCACGCGACATGAACATTCTCGGTATCTCTGGCAGTCCTTCGGTGAACTCCCGCACCCGCTGGCTTGTACAGCTGGCCCTGCAGCGCCTGCCGGGCAACGCAAACGCAGAGGGTATTGCGGCGGCTGCTGCCAATGGCATCTTCACTGAGCCCCTCGCCCAGACCGCGTCTGCCGCCCAAACCGCACCCGCCACCCGCACTGCAACCCTCGCTCATGACGGTCATCAGCGTCGCCTGATTGACCTGCGCAGCCTGCCGGCAGAGGCGCTGGTCACGGCCGATTTCGAGCACCCTGCCCTGCGTGAGGCCGTCGATGCCGTGGCGGCAGCCCAGATCGTGGTGGTGGGCACCCCTATCTACAAGGCGTCATTCAGTGGCCTGCTCAAACTGTTTCTCGACGTGCTGCCGCCCGACGGTCTGCGCGGCAAGACCGTGTTGGCGCTGGCCAGTGGCGGCTCGCCGGCACATCTGCTTGCACTGGATTACGCCCTGAAGCCCGTGCTGTCGGTGCTGGGCGCGCGCGACCTGCTCGACGGTGTGTATGCGGTGGACACCCAGATGCCGCGGGATCCCGACGGCAGCTACCTGCCCCATCCGGAACTGCTCGCGCGGCTTGACCGTGCCTTGGCCTGACGGCGTCGCCAACAACGATCACCAAAATTTTCAGCAACAGGAACACGCCATGAGCAAGATGTCGAATGGATTGAAATGGCTGGGCGCTGCGCTCGGCATCCTCGCCCTGCTGGGCAGCGCAGCTGGGCACGCAGAAGACAAGGTGCTGCGGATCGGATACCAGAAATACGGCACCCTGGTGCTGCTGAAGGGCCGCGGCGACCTCGAAAAGCGTCTGGCACCGCAGGGGGTGTCGGTGAAATGGAGCGAGTTTCCGGGCGGCCCCCAACTGCTCGAGGCGCTCAATGTCGGCGCCATCGACTTTGGTGTCACCGGCGAAGCGCCGCCGGTGTTCGCCCAGGCCGCCGGTGCGGACCTGGTCTACATCGCCAATCAGCCGCCTGCGCCGCTGGCCGAGGCCATCGTGGTGCCGAAGAACTCCACCATCCGCAGTGTGGCCGACCTGAAGGGCAAACGTGTGGCCCTCAACAAAGGTTCGAACGTGCATTACCTGCTGGTCAAGGCACTGCAGTCGGCAGGGGTGTCGTACAACGACATCCAGGTGGTGTTCCTTCCGCCGGCCGACGCGCGTGCGGCCTTCAGCAAGGGCGCCGTGGATGCCTGGGCCATCTGGGACCCCTTCCTTGCCTCGGCGGAAACCACGCTGGGCGCCCGCGTGCTGGTGACCGGCAAGGGTCTGGTGTCGAATCACCAGTTTTTCCTGGCCAGCCGCAGCTACGCAAAGGCGCAGCCGGCCGTGGTCGCTGCCATCATCGAAGAACTGCACGCAGTCGACCGGTGGGGCCAGGCCAATGCGGCCGAGGTGGCCAGGCTGCTTGCACCGCTGATTGGCGTGGATGGCCCCACGGCTGAACTGGCCGCCGGCCGCTTCGCATTCGGCGCCACGGCGATCACGCCAGCGGTGGCCGGCGAACAGCAGAAAATTGCCGACGTATTCGCCGATCTCAGGCTGATTCCGAAGCCGATCCGCATCAGCGATGCCCTGCTGCCGGGCGTCGACGCCCTGGCCAAGCGCTGAATCCCACACGCCGAGGACTGTGTCATGCGATTTTTCTGGTTCATCCCCACCCATGGTGACTCGCGCTACCTGGGCACCTCACAGGGCGCCCGAGTGGCCGACCATGCCTATTTCCGGCAGGTGGCCGTTGCCGCCGACACGCTGGGCTTTGAAGGGGTTCTGCTGCCCACCGGGCGCTCGTGCGAAGACCCCTGGGTCACCGCCGCCAGCCTGATCGATGCCACCCGCAAGCTGAAGTTTCTGGTGGCCCTGCGTCCCGGCCTGATGCAGCCGGCGCTGGCCGCGCGCATGGCGGCCACATTTGACCGCCTGTCGGGCGGTCGCCTGCTGATCAACCTGGTCACCGGCGGTGATGCCGATGAACTGGCTGGCGATGGTCTCTTTGTGGACCACAAGGAACGTTACCGCCTGTCACGCGAATTTCTGCAGATCTGGCGCGAGGTGCTGGCGGCCGGTCACGACGGCCAGGCCGTCGACTTTGCCGGCGATCACCTGCAGGTGCAGCAGGCCAGGCTGTTGTATCCCTCGATCCAGCGTCCGTATCCGCCGCTGTTTTTTGGTGGCTCGTCCGACGAGGCACACGATCTGGCGGCTGAACTCGTCGATCACTATCTGACCTGGGGCGAGCCACCGGCTGCGGTGGCTGACAAGCTGGCTGACGTGCGGGCACGCGCCGCCGCGCGCGGACGCACGCTCAACTACGGCATCCGCCTGCATGTCATCGTGCGCGAGACCGAAGACGCGGCTTGGCGGGCGGCCAAGGAACTGATCGGCCACCTCAGCCCCGCCACGGTGGCTGCCGCGCAGGCCCGTCTGGGCAAGATGGATTCGGTCGGCCAGCGGCGCATGGCTGCCCTGCATGGTGGCCGCTTCGATCCGGACAATGTGCGGGCGGGGCTGGAGGTCTATCCGCATCTGTGGGCCGGGGTGGGCCTGGTGCGCGGCGGGGCAGGCACGGCGCTCGTCGGCACGCCGGAACAGGTGGCCGGGCTGATCCGTGAGTACCAGGCGCTCGGCCTGGAAGATTTCATCCTGTCGGGCTATCCACATCTGGAAGAAGCCTACCGGTTTGCCGAATTGGTGTTTCCGCTGCTTGCACCTGCAGCGATGAAACGCAACGACCAGCCAACCCTGACCGGGCCGTTCGGTGAAATTCTGGCCAACGGCATCGTGCCCGGGCGCGGCCCAGCGGCGGCTGCAACTGTGGCGGCGGCGGCCAGCTGACATGCAACAGCGCCTGTATCGACTCAGTGCCTGGCTGCCGGTACTGCTGCTGCTGGTTGGGTGGCATTACGCTGCCCAGTCGGACTGGCTCAGCGCCCGGGTGCTGCCCGCACCGCTGGCCGTGCTGAAGGTGTTTGTCGCCCTGGCGGCCTCCGGCGAGTTGCTGGTGCACCTGCAGGCCAGTGCAGCGCGGGCGCTGGCCGGTCTGGTCATCGGCGGCGGCCTTGGGTTTCTGCTTGGCGTGCTGACCGGGGTGTGGCGTCCTGCCGAACTGCTGCTCGACAGCAGCGTGCAGATGCTGCGCAACATTCCGCCGCTGGCCATGACACCGCTGGTGATCCTGTGGTTCGGCATCGACGAGACTGCCAAGGTGTTCATCGTGGCCATCGGCACCTTCTTTCCGCTGTACCTGAACACGTTTCACGGCATCCGCAGTGTCGATCGTGCCCTGGTGGAAATGGCACGCAGCTATGGCGTGCGTGGCGTCAATCTTTACTGGCAGGTGATCCTGCCCGGCGCGCTGCCCAACATTCTGGTGGGTCTGCGCTTCGCACTTGGTTTCATGTGGGTGCTGCTGATCGTGGCTGAAACCCTGGCGGCGCCCAGCGGCATTGGCTACCTCACGATGAACGCGCGCGAATTCATGCAGACCGACGTGGTGCTGGTCGGCATCCTGCTGTATGCCTTACTGGGCAAGCTGGCCGACGTGCTGGCGAGCCTGCTTGAGCGCCACTTCCTTCGCTGGCAGTCGCCGGGTGCCCTGAAGGGCGGTGCTGCATGACCGCCCTCACCTGGCATCAGCTCGACCGCCCGCATCACGGCGCGCATGTCACCGCAACCGTCAGCACGCAGGACCGGCCTCATGGGCTGTCTCTGGCGCTAAAGGCAATCAGTCTGGCCTTTGGTCAGCGCAGGGTGCTGCACACACTCAACCTGCAGGTGGCTGCGGGCCAGTTCGTTGCCGTGGTCGGGCGCAGCGGGTGTGGCAAGAGCACGCTGCTGCGCCTGCTGGCGGGACTGGTGCAGCCGTCATCCGGCCAGGTCACGCTGGACGGTCAGCCGGTGCAGGCCGCCGATGGAAGCCCCGATCACCCGGTGCGCCTGATGTTTCAGGAGGCACGCCTGCTGCCCTGGAAGTCCGTGATCGCCAACGTGATGCTCGGGCTGCAGGGTACCGATGCGCGCGTGCGCGCCCTGCAGGCACTGCAGTCGGTGGATCTGGCCGACCGTGCCGACGAATGGCCCACCGTGCTGTCGGGCGGCCAGCGTCAGCGGGTGGCGCTGGCCCGTGCCCTGGTGCATGTGCCGCGTGTGCTGTTGCTCGACGAACCGCTCGGCGCACTCGACGCCCTGACCCGGCGCGAGATGCAGGCACTGGTCGGCGATCTGTGCCGTGCGCGTGGGCTGACGGTGGTGCTGGTCACCCACGACATTGCGGAAGCGGTGGCGCTGGCGGACCGGGTGATACTGCTGGAGCATGGGGCGGTAGCGGTCGATGTGGATGTGGCAGAGCATCTGCCGGGACGTCGTGAGGACCACCCACTGGTACTGGCAGCGCTGGAACATCAGCTGCTGCAGCGGGTGCTGTCCGGTGCGCCGGCCAGCGCGGAGGCCCCAACGGCGACCTGACCCTGGCGTGACAGGTGTTGCGGCGCAAAACGCCTGCATTATCGGGGTCAAGCCAGCTGCGCTGGATCGGGCCGCAGTGCGGTCGTTGCACGTTCGTCCAGTGTGAGGCGAACGCCCAGCGAGCCACTGCCTGATCGCACAGGTAACTTTCTCAGACACATCTCAATGTGCTGGATGGCCGGGTAAGCGGCACAGGCCCCTGCGATGCGGGTCATCAGGCGCTCCTGCGTTTCATAGTGACCGTCGGCTGCGAGCCGATCAATTTCAGCGATCAATGGGTCGTAGTCAAATACCCACGCCATACCGTCATGGGGAATGAGCACTTGATTGACTGCAATTCCAAGGGTCAGATCGAGCAGGTGAACTTCGGGTCTGCAGTCGTCGGGACCATACGTTCCAATGTCCGCTTTGAGCTGTAGGTCGCGCAGTTCAACCGCTGCGGTGCTGTCTGGCTTCATGCCTTAACCTGGTGATTGATGGATTTCATAATACCTTCGCTGGCCTCCTCGATAAATTCAGCGGGGTGCCAAAACCCTGCCTGGCGCCACCGGTGATACGGCGTGTGCAAGGTGGTTCTTGCGTTTTCCCGAGTCTTTTCAGACAAGCCGGGCCAATGCGACTGCAGCTGCAGATCCATAGCCCACCGTGCAGCACCAGATTCGCAAAAGCACGTTGGACTGATCGCCAGCCAGCGCCGCTGATTCATCACGATGATGCTGTTCATCAGCCTGGCATTTCAGCAACAGCGCCAACAGGCCGTCTGGCCCGCCAAACCTGTTGAGATGGTCTATCTGCTGCTGGTAGTGTTGGTCAACAAACGTCTCTACAGCGGCAATCGTTCCATACACAGCGCGCCTGCCAAAAAAAGCGGGTAGAGCACCGGTCAACCAGCCAGCCAAACGCCAGGGTCCCAATAGCCGGCTTCTTTTGGCAGGGGGCAGCCACTGCTCGATCAGATTCAGGTGGCTGGCTTCGGTTGCACCGTGCGCCCTGGCAAATGACAGCAACTCCCGGTCTGCGCGCCACTTTGCAACCGCAATGATGCCTTTGTAGATGTAAACGGCTCCCGTTTCACCCGCGTGGTCCGAGCGCAGCTCGCGTTGAAGGTGTCTGGACAGATTTTGAGGCATGAGATGTCTGAAAAATAAGATTCGCCGTTAAGGCCAGTGACGGCGATCTGGTCGCTTGAACTGAGGGAAGGGTTTGCCGGGACAAGGCCAGATCATCTCGTCCGCGTGGGCCAATGCTGGTGTAGGTGTGTGGATCGTCCGCTGCCTGCGAAGGTTCCGGATGACTCCGGCCGGTGGGTACTCCGGTCGACTGTGACCGCTGCTGTTAAACCGGCGTACTCCCCTACAAATCATTTTGATACGGGAACGAGGCGGGAATGACCTCGCCTGGTTGCAACGCCGCTTCGTCGGCATGCTCCTGCTGAGCGTCTCGCTGCCCAAACAAGATGATCTCCACGCCGTGCCCACACTCGCCCGCTCGCACGGATACGGCCAGCACGGCACGTTTAACCGTTCCAGCGTCGTATGCCGCGCTGTTGCGCAGTAATTTCAGTCATTTCACGCAAGCGGGCAAACAGCAAGGACTGCCAGTTGCCGCTAACCACAGGTGCTGGACCTAGCAGATGCGTTGCCTGCCGGTGGAACGCGTCGGGCATACGCGACTGCAGGCACTCCCACTGCTGGATGATGGCGTCGCGTCGCTTGATGAGCAGATCGGATGAAGGCAGCAAGTCGGATTTGCGGGCATTCACCGAATCCAGGGTGGGGAGCAGGTTCCACAGGTCGTTGCTGCCCCAGAGGAAAAAGGGAATGACATGATCCACTGCGAGACGGCCTGGTGCGACCGGACGGTCCGTCCACACGCAGCGCAAATCCGGCGCGGCGAGGAAAACATCGCGCGCGATGGCGGTTGACCTGACAGGGTCTGGGGTGGCCAGCAGGTAGGTTAATACCACGCCAGCATCCAGGCCCAGCGCCTCGCCGCCGAGGCGCGCACTCAGGGCGGCCCAGCGCAGGATGACAGCGTCCTGAATCCAGTGCCCAAGCAGTGTGAACTCTCGCCAGAGGCTTTCATCCATCAGCACGCTGCGCGACGTGGCGTCGTAAGCGAATACCGGCCCACCTTCGGACTGACGTCCAGTATGGTGCACCGGGCCCTGGCGGATGGCCTGCTCAATGCTGCGCAGGGTTCGACGGAGCAACT
>CAIPBT010000050.1 GCA_903863375.1 uncultured Ferrovum sp. | reverse complement strand
GTCGTTCGCGGTCCGTCGTTTGCGATCCGTCGTTTGCCGTCCATCCTCTGTCCCGTGCCCGATTCGATCATGCCCGCCACGCCAACCCCATTGATCCCCGTCGCGCAAGTGCTGGCCCTGGTGCTTGCAGGTGGCAGAGCTACGCGGATGGGTGGTGACGACAAGGGATTGCTTCCCTGGGGAGACGCCACCCTGGCCACGCATGCCGCCGATCGGCTGCGCACGCAAGGCTTTACCGTCCAGGTCAGCGCCAACCGCAATCCGGAGCACTACACCGCCAAGGGCCTGATGCCGTTGGCCGACCTGCGTGCCGGATTTGCCGGCCCGCTCGCCGCCCTGGAAGCGGGTCTCGCCAGGGCCCAGGAAACCGGTGCCGCCTGGCTGCTGGCGGTGCCCTGCGATTGCCCGCACTTTCCAGCCTGCCTGCCAGACCGGCTGCTGGCCGCCGCGGCGTCGGCGAAGGCCGCCTTTGCGGTGCAGGATCAGGGCGTTCACCCCGCATTTTGTGTGCTTTCGGTGGCACTTGCAGGTACCCTCACGCGTTACCTTGATGACGGGGGTCGCCGCATGCGCGACTGGTGGACGATGGTGGACGCAGCACGCGTCGATTTCAGTGATCAGCCGGCGGACGCGTTTGCCAACGCCAACACGCCCGAAGATCTCGCGCGGCTGCGCCGCCTGGCAGGACTGCCAGCATGCTGAACATCCAGAACCTCACCATCGGGCGTGGCCCGCGCACCCTGATCACCGGCGCCCAGGCCCAGCTCTTCCCGGGGCACAAGGCCGGACTCGTCGGACACAATGGATGCGGCAAATCCAGCCTGTTTGCACTGTTGCGCGGCGAGCTGCTGGCCGACGCCGGCGAGGCGGCCATGCCGCCATCCTGGGTGGTTGCCCATGTGGCGCAGGAAACGCCGGCACTGGACTGCAGTGCACTGGATTACGTGCTGGATGGCGACCGCGAATACCGCGCCATCCAGGCGGCCCTGGATGTGGAAACCGACGGTAACAAGCTGGGCGAGCTCTACGAGCGACTTGGCGCGATTGACGGGTATTCGGCGCCGGCGCGGGCGCAGCGCCTGCTTTCCGGGCTGGGCTTCGACACCGAAACCGCGGCCCGGTCGGTGGCCAGCTTCTCGGGGGGCTGGCGGATGCGACTGAACCTCGCGCAAGCGTTGATGTGCCGTTCCGACCTGCTGCTGCTGGACGAGCCCACCAACCATCTCGATCTCGATGCGGTGCTGTGGCTGGAAAACTACTTGCGTGAGTGGCAGGGCACCGTGCTGGTGATTGCGCACGACCGCGACTTCCTGGATGCGGTGATCAACCAGGTGTGGCATATCGATCAGGGCAAACTGACCAGCTATAGCGGCAACTTCTCGCGCTTTGAGCGCACGCGCGCGGAACAGATGGCCAATCAGCAGGCCCTGTTCGAGAAACAGCAACGGGTGGCCGCCCACCTGCAAAGCTATATCGATCGCTTTCGCGCATCGGCCACCAAGGCCCGTCAGGCGCAAAGCCGGATCAAGGCCCTCGAGCGGCTGGGCCAGGTGGCGGCGGTGCGTGCCGACCAGGAATTCGATTTCAGCTTCCCGTTGCCGAGCGGTGCGCCGTCGCCCCTGCTGGTACTGGACCGCTGCAATGCCGGTTATGGCGACAAGGTCATCCTCAGCAAGATCACGCTGACGCTGATGCCGGGCGCCCGGATCGGCCTGCTGGGCCGTAACGGTGCCGGCAAGTCCACGCTGGTCAAACTGATGACAGGCGACCAGCCGCCGCTGGCAGGCGAACGGGTAGAGGGGCGCGGCCTGCAGATCGGCTATTTTGCCCAACACCAACTCGAATCCCTGGATGGTCGCGCCAGCCCGCTGCTGCATCTGAAGCGCATCGACGAACGTGCGCGCGAACAGGCACTGCGCGATTTTCTGGGTGGCTTCAAGTTCAGCGGGGAACGGGTGGATCAGCCAGTGGAAGGCCTGTCTGGCGGCGAGCGGGCACGGCTGGCCCTGGCGCTGATCTGCTGGAAGCGGCCAAACCTGCTGATCCTCGACGAACCCACCAACCACCTCGACATGACCATGCGCGACGCGCTGACATTTGCCCTGCAAAGCTATGAAGGCGCGGTGGTGCTGGTCTCGCATGACCGTCAGCTGGTGCGCTCGTCGGTGGAAGACCTGTTCCTGGTGGAAGATGGCGTGGTGGTGCCCTTCGATGGCGATCTCGACGATTACGCCGCGCACCTCGCCCGCCGCAATCAGGAAATGGCCCGCAGTGGAAAAAGCGCTGCTGGCGGAAGTGCCACGGCAGCTACCGAGGCTGCCTTACCCACGGGCAAAGGCAGCGGACCGACGCCTAACCATCCGAACGCTGCCGCAGCGCCAACCTCGGCAAGCACCACCGCCAAGGTGGTATCCGCCCGCCCGGTTGGTGCCGCATCCGGCAGCGCTGCCGGCAAAACCCTCAGCCCGCAAGGTGTGGCGCAACGCCGCACTCTGAGCCGTGCGGTGGAGGCCCGCGAAAAGCAGTTGGCCGTAGCCGCCGAAAAGGCGGCGGCTGCCACGCTCGCGCTCGCCGATTCCGCCCTCTATACACCAGCACAGGCCAGCCGTCTGAAGACGCTGGTGGCCGAATCGGAAACCTTGAAAACCCAACTTGCCGAAGCAGAATTGGCGTGGATGGAAGCGCAGGAGGCACTGGACCAGTTCGACGCTGCCTCCTGAGGCGGCCCGTACAGGCCGAATCGCCACCCACCACGCGCGGCAGCGCCGCTCAGCCAGCGGCGAACCCCACCACCCAGCCGGCTATCGCCTCGGTCAGCGCCGGCACGTCGCCGATGGCAGGCGCCAGTTTCAGCTCCAGCTGGGGATGGCGTGCCCGCAGGTCATCCATCAACACCGGCAGATCCTTTTTCAGGTGGCCGCCCTGTGCCATGAAGAGCGGCACTACGGTGATAGTGGTGGCACCGTCCGCCACCAGCCGCTCGGCGGTCTCGGGCAAACCCGGCTCCATCAGTTCAAGGAAGGCCAGTTCGACAGCCTGGCCCGAGGCATCGGCTGCCACCGCATCGCGGATAGCACGGAAGGGCAGTGCCCAGGACGGATCGCGGGCACCATGGGCAAACAACAGGATGGCACGGCTCATCGGGCGCGCCCGCCAGGCAGGGAAATCAAGGGTAGTGACACGATGGGGGACTGCTCCAGAATCAGCGAAAGTTCAGGCCGGTGTATCGCGGTAATGCCTGAATGATAGAGTCTTGCTCGCGCCAGCTTGGCATCACGGGAAGTCTCTGCATGCAGCCTATCATCGAAATCCGGATCCTGGACGAACGCTTGCGCGCCTGGGGTCTGCCGCAGTATCAAACCCCGCTGGCCGCCGCGATTGACCTGATGGCCTGCCTGGACGAGCCGCTGGAACTGCAGCCACAGGCACCAGCCGTGCTGGTTCCCGCTGGCTTCGCCCTGCACATGGCCAGTCCGGATTTCTGCGCGGTGATCCTGCCGCGGTCGGGTCTCGGCCACAAGAAGGGACTGGTGCTGGGCAATGGCACCGGCCTGATTGACGCCGACTACACCGGCCAGTGTTTCATCAGCGTCTGGAACCGCAACCCCGTCGGCAGTGATCAGGGCATCCGCATCGAGCCGGGCGAGCGCATCGCGCAGATGAGTTTCCTGCCGGTGGTACGCCCGGCATTCACCGTGGTGGATGCCTTTACCCGGGACAGCGCGCGCGGTGCTGCCGGGTTCGGCTCGACAGGCACGCGCTGACCTACCGGCCCGACGAGATTGAAACCGGCCGCTGCGCGCATCAAGGGCGGTCAGCACCGAGAGACGGCGGGGCACACACAGCGCTGGCACACGGCGCTGATACACGGGGCGCTGGCACACAGCGCTGACGCGCAGCGCAGAGGGTGCGCGCAAAGGCTCAGCGCTGCTGGATGGCGAGCACGTGCGCCAGCAGCAGCCGGGCGAGTTCCGGTTTGGGGGCCGGCCCCAGGGTCACGCTGCCATGGTCGTCATTCACCCACAGGGTGTTTTCGTCGGCGCCGATGGCAGCTTGTGCCAGATTGGCCGCAATCACGGGCACCTTCTTGCGCAGGCGCTTTTCCCGGGCGTACCGCTCGAGATCACGGGTTTCGGCCGCAAAGCCAATGCAAAACGGCGGTCTGGCCATGGCAGCCACGTCGGCCAGGATGTCGCGCGTCGGTTGCAGTTGCAGCACCAGTGCGGCATCCGATTTCTTGATCTTGTGCTCAGCCGGCGTCACCGGGGTGTAGTCGGCAACGGCAGCCACGGCAAAGAAGTAATCCGCTCCTTCGGCGTGCGCCATCACGGCGGCGTGCATCTGGGCCGCCGTCTGCACGGCGATGCGGTCACAGCCGGCCGGGGTGGGCAAGGTGACCGGCCCGGCCACCAGGGTGACTCGAGCGCCCAAGGCACGGCAGGCCTGCGCCACGGCAAATCCCATCTTGCCGGAGCTGCCATTGGTGATGCCGCGCACCGGATCAATTGGCTCAAACGTCGGACCGGCGGTGATCAGCACATGCCGCCCGGCCAGCGGCATGGCCGGGCCAGCGGTCGGGACCGCGGACGGCCCAGCACTCGGCATCGTGGCCGCAACCAAGCCCGGCATGCGTCCTGGCGTCGGGTCCGCCTGCACCGCAGCCGCGGTCGGTCCGACGGCGGCGGCGGCTGCGGCTGACGTGGAGCCTGCCGAAGACGTCCACCGCTGATCAGCGGCAAGCCCGGTGATGGCGGCCAGCAAATCAGCGGGTTCCAGCAGGCGGCCCAGGCCCTGTTCCCCACAGGCCTGGTCGCCGGCAGCCGGACCGAGCACCTGCACGCCATCGGCACGCAAGGTCGCCAGATTGCGCTGGGTGGCCGGATGCTGCCACATCTCGACATTCATGGCCGGGGCCACTGCCAGCGGGCAGGTTCGGGAAACGGCACAGGTGGCCAGCAGATCGTCCGCCATGCCACTGGCAGCCCGCGCCAGGAAGTCTGCAGTGGCCGGCGCCACCAGCAGCAGGTCGGCCCACCGGGTCAAGGCGATATGCGGCATGCGATTGGGAATGCGGTCATCCCACGCATCGGTAAAGACCGGTTCGCCCGTCAAGGCCTGGAAGGTCTCCGGGCCAACGAAACGGGTGGCGGCTGCCGTCATCACGACGCGGACGTGCCAGCCCGCCTTGATCGCGAGCCGGGTGAATTCGGCGGCCTTGTAGGCCGCCACGCCGCCCGTCACGCCGAGCAGCAGTTTGTGTGAAACACGGGGTTGATTCATTCCCCAATTGTACGACAGGCCCTTCACCCCGCCGCATCTGGCGTGATGAAGGGCCGCCGTCAGAGGGGAAGCGCCGCCGTCAGATTAATCGCCGCTCACCTGAGGCAACAGCTTCAACAGGCCGGCAGACGGTGATCCCCAGCCGGTGGCCAGGTCCCAGGTCGGGCTGGCAATGTATCCCGACACGCCAAAGAATCCGTTCTGTCCTGCCGCGACATCGCGTGCCTTGGCGCCCGCCAGCGCATACAGGCGGTTGTTGAGGAAGCCAATGCCGTGGCCGGCCTGTTGTCCCAGCAGGGCAGCAACGCCCGCCCACTGCGGGGCACCGGCACTGGTGCCGCCGAACAGATAGAAACCCTGATTGGCTACCGGCAGGAAGCCCAGATACACCAGCACGCCGCCCACCACACCGGCGTTGTAGGACACATCCGGATAACCGCGGAAGCCACCCAGCACGGCCAGCGTGCCGGCCGGCAGGGTCTGCGTCTGATAGGCTGGTGCGGCGAAATAGCCGCTGACGCCACCGCCGCCAGCCCCGTAACCGTCGTTCCACACCACTTCGGTCTGGAATGCGCCATTCGGCGTGGCTGCGAACGGGGTGCCGAAGAACAGGTTGGTGCCACCCACCGAGGTCACGTTGGGCGACGACGCCGGGTAGGAGGCGGTCGGGAAGGGAAACAGGAAATTGCCCTTGGCATCGGTGGACATATCGTTGAACACCCCGCTGTCGCCCGCCGACACGAACACGGCGATGCCCTTGCGGCGGGCGGCGATATAGCTCGCCTCGTTGGCCTGAAGATCGGCGATGCCGGCGGCGCCCAACAGCACCAGTTCGTTTTCTGACTGGCCGTAGCTCTCGGTGATCACATTGCCGAGCTCATGCTCGATGGCATAGTTCTGCGCCGCCAGCAGATCGGCATCATTGTCGCTGGCGGCCTCGATCAGCACGATGTTGGCGCCAGGTGCCACCGCGTGCGACCACTGCACGTCCAGACTCGTCTCATCCGCCCAGCCAAGCTGATTGGAGTCGGTCGGATCGAAGGGCTTCGGATTGAGGTTGATGACCTTGAAGGACGGCGGCGGCGGCAGCCCGAACTGGCTGTCGAAAGCCGCCAGGTCAGTCTGTGCCGTGGGGCTGCCATACGCATCGATGATCACGATGGTCTGGCCGCGGCCGTCGATGCCATTGGCAATCAGGCCGGCGGTTCCGTAGGCATTGCGGATGGCAGCCGGCCCGTAGCAAAACAGGTTCGGATCGGCATAGGCGCGCGTTTCGCAGTTGAAAAACGTGGTGGCGTTGGGCTGTGCCAGGGGCTCCATCTTGCCGGCACGAATGGCCATCGGCTTCATCGTGCCAGCGGCTTCGGCCAGGCTGCTCCCCAGCAAGCCGGAGGAGAGCAGACCAAGGGACAGCAAGAGGGCGCCCAGCCGGGCACGGGAGGTGTTGCGGCGGGAGAGGGACTTGGAACGGTGCATGGTGGAGGGATCTTCCTGTCAGGATGAATAAGGAAACCGCGCGCGGTACTGACCCGGCAAGCAGCACAGCACCGCACGAGAAACACAATCGTCAGGGAGCGGCACAGCGGAATCTCAATCCACCCGGACCAGAGGCGGCTTATGGTTCTTGTTGCTGAAGCGATCCTGGGGTCACGCCCGGCACCTGCCGACACACCCTCATGTCAGTGACGTGACACCTCGATTGAATCGGCGCGGCATCCGGCAAGCAATACAGTGATTTACCTATTGATAAATACACACTGTAGGCCGGACAAGCGACGTCGTTCGACTGCCGCCCTGCCAGCCCGGCCGCGCGTGGCCCGGAGCCGGCGCACTCCAACAACAGGGTGCCGGTGCGTCGATCTGGCGGACGGAACCCTACCGGAAAACCATGCCGGTTTTCCGGCGTCACTCCAGGGCGGCACCGGCCTAGCATGGGGCTCACCCCTTGCCGGAGTTTCCTGATGAACCTGCTTGACTGGCCACAAGCCGACCGTCCCCGCGAAAAGTTGCTGCGACTCGGGGCAGATCGCCTGACCGATGCGGAATTGCTGGCGGTGGCGCTGCGCACCGGCGATGCCCGGCGCAGTGCGCTGGAGTTGGGACATGCCCTGGTGCAACGCTTCCGCAGCCTGAGCGCCTTGTTCGCGGCGCAGGCCGATCAGATCTGCGCGGAAAGTGGCCTGGGGCCAGCACGCTATGCCAGCCTGCGGGCAGGGTTCGAGCTGGCCCGCCGCACCCTGCGCGAAGAAGCAGAAGCGCGCGATGCCTTACGCTCGCCCCAGGCGGTGCGGGATTTCCTGCGCATGACCCTGCATCAGCGTCCGATCGAGGTGTTCATGGGCGTGTTTCTCGACGCGCAGAACCGCGTGATCTGTGCCGAGGAGCTGTTCTGTGGCACGCTCACGCAAACCTCGGTATACCCGCGCGAGGTGGTGAAACGGGCCCTGCATCACAACTGTGCGGCCATCATCCTGGCGCACAACCACCCGTCTGGCCTGGCCGAACCGAGCGAAGCCGACCGTTTGCTCACCGAGGCGCTGAAAACAGCGCTCGCACTGGTCGATGTCCGGGTGCTCGACCACTTTGTGATCGGCCAGGGTAGTGCCACGTCGTTTGCCGAGCGC
>CAIPBT010000049.1 GCA_903863375.1 uncultured Ferrovum sp. | reverse complement strand
GGGGGCTGCGCCAGGCCAGCGCGGTGGCGATCCTCAGTGCCAACTACCTGGCCACCCGCCTCGCGCCGCACTATCCGGTGCTGTATGCCGGGGCGCACGGGCGGGTGGCACATGAATGCATCCTCGATGTGCGCGGCTTCAAAGCGACGGCCGGGGTCAGTGTTGAGGACATTGCCAAGCGCCTGATCGACTATGGCTTCCACGCGCCGACGATGTCGTTCCCGGTGCCGGGCACCCTGATGATCGAGCCAACCGAGAGCGAGTCGCTGGTGGAACTCGACCGTTTCGTCGAGGCGATGGTGTCGATCCGCGCCGAAATCCGCGCCATCGAAACCGGCCGCTGGACGGCGGACGACAACCCCCTGCGCCACGCACCGCACCCTGCCGAACGCCTGCTGGCCGACTGGCCGCACGGCTATACCCGCGAGCAGGCCGCCTATCCGCTCGCTGCCCTGCGCGCAGGCAAGTATTGGCCGCCGGTCGGCCGGGTGGATAATGCTCATGGGGACCGCCACCTCGTGTGCTCCTGCGTGCCGATTGCCGACTATGCGGATGGAAATGCCTGACATGACCGAAGACCTGCGCACGCCCCTGTACGACCTGCACGTCGAGCGCGGCGCGAAAATGGTGACCTTCGCCGGCTACCAGATGCCGCTGCAGTATGCCGGCGGCATCCTCGCCGAAACCCTGCACACCCGGCGGGCCGCGGCGCTGTTCGACGTGTCGCACATGGGCCAGCTCGACGTGGTCGGGCCGGACGCCGAGATGGCGCTGGAGCGCCTGCTGCCTGCCGACCTGGTCGACCTCGGCCCGCAGCAGCAGCGCTACAGCGTGCTGACCAACGACCAGGGCGGCGTGGTCGATGACCTGATGGTGGCCCGCGGTCCCAACGGCCTTGCGCTGATCGTGAACGCCGCCCGCAAGCACGTCGACTTCAGCGTGCTGCAGGCGGGCCTGCATGGCGACGTGGACGTGGTGCAGCGCGCCGACCTCGCGCTGCTCGCCCTGCAAGGGCCGCAGGCCCGGGCGGTGCTGGGCCGCCTCAATCCGCGCATCGGTGCGCTCACGTTCCTGCAGCAGGACATCTTCACGCTGGCTGGCTTCCCCTGCCGGGTCAGCTGCTCCGGCTACACGGGCGAAGACGGCTTCGAGATTTCCGTCCGCGCCAGCGATGTCGGGTCCCTGGCGCGGGCCCTGCTCGACCATCCGGAGGTTGCCCTGGCCGGGCTCGGTGCGCGCGACGCGCTGCGCCTGGAGGCGGGCCTGTGCCTGTATGGGCATGACCTCGACGAGCAGACCACCCCGGTGGAGGCTGGCGTGGTGTTCGCCATTGCGCGCAGCCGGCGCGTGAAGGGCACCCGGCCGGGCGGCTTTCCGGGGGCGGCACGTATCCTCGAGCAGATCGCGCGCGGCCCGGCGCGCTTGCGCGTTGGCCTCCTGCCAGAAGAGCGTGCCCCGCTGCGCGAAGGCGTGCGCCTGTTTGACGAGACTGGCCGGCCGGTCGGGGCGATCTGCAGCGGCAGCTTCAGCCCCTGCCTGAACCGGCCGATCGCCATGGCCTATGTGCAACGCGAATGGTCGATCAACGGCACCCAGCTGTTTGCCGACGTGCGCAACCGCCAGGTTCCGGCGCGGGTCGCCTCGCTACCGTTTGTGCCGGCGCAGGTACGGCGGGGCTGACCCTCACCGCGCGGTCCCGTTAGCGCCGTCGTCCTGCTCGCGCAGCCACGCCGCGATGCCGTTGCCGGCGCGCAGGCCGGTGGCGAAACAGGCGGTGAGCAGGTGGCCGCCAGTTGGCGCTTCCCAGTCGAGCATCTCGCCGGCCACGAAGGTGCCTGGCAGG
>CAIPBT010000048.1 GCA_903863375.1 uncultured Ferrovum sp. | reverse complement strand
ATGAAGCTGCTGGCCGGGTTGTAGTTGCCGAAGTAGGTCGAGAACTCGCCGCTCATCGTGGTGAAGCGGGCCTTGTCGTCGATCACCAGGCCGCCATTGGCCAGGTAGTGCAGTTCGGCGCCGATGGCCTGGGCCACCGGGTGAATGCCGCTGGCTTCCACCTGCGAAATCTGGCCGTTGGCAACGTTGGCGATATTGAAGTAACGCGATGCCGGCCCGACCGTGGCGAACGTGCCGGCGTTGTAGCCACCGAGGTTGCTGGTATTGGTGATGGTGCCGCCGTTGCTCGAATACTGCAGCGGCGTGGCCTGCTGGTAGGGCTCCTTGTCATCGAGCAGCTTCAGGTAACCGCGGATATAACCGCGACCGCCTTCCAGGTCATGCGTGACGTTGGCCTTGATCTGATAACCCTTCTCGGCCTGGAATCCCTCGTCCTGCAGGCCACGGCCCTGCTTCAGGAAGCCGTCGACGTGGAAGCGCCAGCCTTCGGCCAGCGGGCCACCATAGGCAAAGTCGACTTTCTGCTCGTCGTAGTTCAGGCCAGCCGACACGCTGATCTCGCCGCCCTTGGTGAGGCCGGTGTCGCTGATGTAGTTGATGACCGCGCCCGGGGCCTGCGAGGCCAGGGTCGACGCTGAACCACCGCGGACGGCCTGGATGGTGTTCGAGCGGTCAAAGCGGATCCAGTAGTCGTTGTTGCCGAACTGCATGTCGCCGAACAGCACCGTGGGCAGACCATCTTCCTGCAGCTGCACGAACGTGCCGCCACCGGTGGGCACTGGCAGACCGCGCACGGCGATGTTGGCGTTACCGCCGGGGCTGCCCTGCGACGGGATGATGCCGGGGATCAGACGCAGCACTTCCGCCTGCGAGGTCGGTGCCAGGGCTTCCACCAGCTCGGAACTGACATCCGTCACGGACAGCGAGGACTCGAGCTTGCTTTTCTGATCGGCGGTAGCCGTGACCACGATTGCCCCGAGGGCGCCAGTCACCTTGCTGGCGGGTGCGGCGGCAACCGGCGCATCCTCGGCCTTTGCTGCCATGGCAGCCATCGCGCCGTAAACCATCAGCGCGGAACTCAGCGTCACGCTGAGCGTCGTCTTCTTGAATTGTCGCGTCTTCACTCGATCCTCCAGAGATCTGATTGTGTAGAGATCTGCTTATTGGTTTTCCGTTTCCGGTCCTGCCGTCAGCCGGTTATGCCGTCACCGGTCTTCCCGCCTGCCCGTCGTGCTGCTGCCGGTCCCGAAGCACTACCGGTGAGGCATCACGGCCGCGGAGTTTGCACACCGCCGACAGAAACGCTAGCACGACCAGCAATCGATTGCATAGCAAGACAGCCCGTTTTCGATGCGGCAGCGCACCAATACGGTGCGAAAAATCGTCGGACACCCATTTGACGCGTCGCACCAAGATCGATCCAAAACCCGCCAGAAGACGGTTTGATGACAGGCCAGCAGGGTTACCGCGGCGCAATATCCCGGGCTGCAGGGGGAGCGCCTGACGATCGTCCTGCGGGGCACGGCAGCTGTTGTAAAGGTACAACAAGCAGCGGCCGCCCTGCCCTCACGAAATGGCATCGGGAGCGGTGCCCGCGGCCTTGGGGTGACCAAGGTCCTGCAGCGCAGGGCGGGCGAAGGGCAGCGACAACACCGTGCTGCCGACCGCCATCAGCAGCAGGGCGGTGAAGGCATCGTCACTGATGATTTGCCGATCCAGCAGCACGTTGACGAAAATGATCATGATCAGGGCCTTGGTCTGCAGCAGCCAGCCGATCAGCCGGCTTTCGCCGGCGGACCAGCCCAGCAGCCGGCCGGCCAGGCGGACGCCGAGCAGTTTGCCGGCCACCGCCGCTGCCAGCAGGGCGAGAGCCGCCAGCACGACTTCCACGCCGCCCAGAGTCCACTGGGTACGAAGTCCCGTGCTGAGAAAAAATACAGGCATCAGGGCGAGCAGCACGCCTTGGCGGAAGCGGTCCAGCTGCGCCTGCCCAAACCAGTCGGCGCGCATCACAACACCCGCCAGAAACGACCCGACCATGAAATGCAGACCGCTCCAGTCGGCTGCAAACGCGAGCAGCAGCACGGTGATCAGGGCTACCGGCCAACGGTCGGGCATCGGCAGTGCCTGCATCAGCCGCCGCAAGGCCACCGCGAGACAGGACAGCCCCGCCAGGAACAGGACCTGCCAACCAAGCCGCCGCCAGTCCATCAGGATCAGGGCAAGGACTGCCCAGATCAGGATATCGTCCAGGCTGGCGTAACGCAGGATGCGCTGCCCTAGCGTAGTTCGCAGCACATCGAGTTTTTCCAGGAACAGCACCAGGATGGGAAGTGCCGTGACGGCGCAGGCCATGCCGATACCTGCCACGAACTGCCAGGGCTGCGCTGCCGGCCCGATCCAGCCCGGCAGCGCCAGCAGCACCAGGGCCACCGCTGCCCCGGCCAGCATCGGCAGACCAAGGGCGAGACCGGCCGTCAGCGCGGTTTCCCGACGATGGCGCCACGTCTGCATGAGATCCAGTTCCAGGCCGGCCAACCAGACAAACAGCATCACGGCCAACCAGGCCACCCCATTCAGGGACTGAATCACCGGGGCACGGAACACTGCCTGGTACAGATGCGGCTGCAGCGCTCCCAACGCGCCGGGGCCGAGGGCAATGCCAGCGAGGATCTGCACCACCACCAATGGCAGGTAATCATCGCGGTTGCAGAGACGCCAGACCAAGTAGGGAAAGGCGTAAATGATCAACATCGTCAGCAGGAAGAGTTCGGTCGTGCTCACGCGGTTTTCCTGGGCCGGAATTATGCTGCAATGCAGGGTTGCAATCGTTTACAAGGGCAGGTAGCGTCCACATAATGAAGACGATGTGCCACCAATTTTCGCGGCTCGCCGCTCCGGTCAACGCGCGGCCACATAGCTGTCGCGGTGGGGCTCTACGCCCCTTTGCATCGCGTTGTGGCGGCAGTGTAACGCACCGCAGGACGGCGTCCAGCGGCGGCCATCACCGTTCCGGCAAATCCATCCGATCATTGGTTGCCGGCACGCGCTTTGCTTGTCCTGCGAGACCGCAGTCAATCGTGCCAATGTTCTCGTCCTGCCCTGTCTCCCCTGCCCATCGGCGACTTCCCATGCCGTTTCTGCGCCTTCATACTCCTCGTCGTTGTCCTGGCAATGTCCTCCTGCCGTACGGCCCTGCCAGGCACGCCGGCCCCAGCAACCGTTCTGACCGGGCTTCTGGCCAGATCTCACCACCACTCCCGTCTTCCCTGGAGCAAACCTGATGAGTACCGCTTCCAGCTACGTCAACCAGAAACCCAGTCAGCGCCGGCTGATCGGGCTGGCCGTAGCCGTCCTCGCGCATGTCGTGCTGATCTATGCGCTGATCAACGGCCTCGGCCGCCAGGTGCTTGAGGTGATCAAGCAACCGCTCGACATCAAGATCATCGAGGAGGTGAAGCTGCCTCCGCCGCCACCGCCGCCACCGCCGCCGAAGAACCTGCCGCCGCCGCCGCCCACCGCGCCGCCGCCAGCCTTCGTGCCGCCACCAGAAGTGAAGGTGGAAACGCCTCCGGCACCGGCCATCACCGCCGTGACCCAGGAAGAACCCAAGCCGGCCCCGATCGTGATCCAGAAACCAGTCGAAGTGAAGGCGCCACCAGCACCACCCGCTCCGCCGCCGCCGCCGCCGCCGAAACCGCGCCTGCGCACGGGCGTCCAACCCACCTATCGCCCCCCCGTGGCGGAACTGCTCTCGGCGTATCCGCGCCAGGCCCGTCGGGAGGGCATTACGGGCAAGGTGCTGCTGCGTCTGACGGTGAGTCCGGCGGGCGACGTGATCAACGTGGTGGTGCGCGATGCCCAGCCGAAACGGGTATTCGACAAGGTGGCCACCGAATATGTCAGCCGCTTCAAGTTTGAGAAGGGCGAAGACGAATTCGAAGTCGATCAGGAGATTGAATTCCGCCTGGAGTGATCTCAAGGGCATGGCCCTGGCCACGCCCAAACCGCCTGCGCCGCCCGCCGTCCGCTGGTGGTCGGTGCAACGGGTCCGACGTCCGGCTGCCACCATCTGGCGCGGCTGTGACACACCGAACAAAACCCAAGCAAGACCAGTGCAGACTGGTGTCCTTTCTATCTGGAGAAATCATGATCAAGTCGTCTCGCCAACTGTTCCCGGCCCTGTCCTTGGCCGCCACCCTGGCCTTGGGCGGCCTGCTGTTGCCCAGCATGCAAACCCTGGCCGCCGACCAAGCCCCGGCGGCTGCAGCCGCTGCCGCCCCGGCAGGCGCGGCACCGGCTGCCCCGGCGGCTGAGGCGCCGGCTGCGCCCGCTGGCGCAGGGACGTCGCTGGAAGCGATCAAGGACAAGGAGACGGTTGATAACCCGTACGGCCTGGAAGCCCTGTGGAAAGGGGGCGATTTTGTCGCCCACGGCACCCTGATTGCCTTGGTGATCATGTCGCTGGGCACGTGGTTCATCCTGATCACCAAACTGCTCGATCAGGGCAAGGTGATGAAGTTTGCCTCCGAAGCCCAGGAAAAATTCTGGTCGTCCAGCAGCGTCAGCGAAGGAACAGCGGCTCTGGGTGAAGCCAGCCCCTTCCGCTACATTGCCGAAACCGGCCTGTCGGCAAACGATCACCACGAGGGCAAGCTGATTGAAGCCATCGACCGTCATACCTGGGTGACGATGAGCATCGAACGCGCCATCACCCTGGTGAGTGGACGCATGCAGGATGGCCTGACCTTCCTCGCCACCGTGGGCTCGACCGCGCCGTTCGTCGGTCTGTTCGGTACTGTGTGGGGCATCTATCACGCCCTGACGGCGATCGGTATTGCTGGTCAGGCGTCGATCGACAAGGTGGCAGGCCCGGTGGGTGAGGCCCTGATCATGACCGCCATTGGTCTTGCCGTCGCCGTACCGGCTGTGCTGGGGTACAACTGGCTGGTGCGTCGCAACAAGACCGCCATGGAAAGGGTGCGCACCTTTGGCGCCGACCTGCATTCCGTCCTGATCGCTGGTACCCGGATCGGTCCCCGTTCCTGAGCCTGACTCGCTGAACCCCGGACGGTCCCGGGCGCGTCCTCTGACGCGCCGGGATCGCCATCCTTGAAGGAGCCCACCATGGCCATGTCCGTCGGTCCGAGCAGTTCGGACGAAGAGGAAGTGCTGAGCGCCATCAACACCACGCCGCTGGTCGACGTGATGCTGGTGCTGCTGATCATTTTCCTGATCACCATCCCGGTGGTGACCCATACCGTTCCGGTCAATCTGCCCAAGGAACGCAACATCCCGACCCAGACCAAGCCGGAAAACATCCTGATCTCGGTGGATCAGGGTGACCACGTGTTCTGGAATGCCACGCCAGTGACCACCCAGCGCGAGCTGGTCGATCGGCTGAAGAAGGAAGCGGTCAAGGTGCCGCAGCCGGAAGTGCATATCCGCGGTGACGGCAGTGCCCGGTATGAGGGCGTTGGCAAGGTGGTGCTGGCCTGCCAGCGCGCCGGTATTGCCAAGGTCGGTTTCATCACCGAACCGCCACCGCGTCAATAAGAGGAGCTCACCATGGCAATGAACGTCGGCTCGCAGAAAGATGACGAGCCCATGATGGAAATGAACACCACGCCGCTGATCGACGTGATGCTCGTGCTGCTGGTGATGCTGATCATCACCATCCCGATCCAGACTCACGCGGTGAAACTCAACATGCCGCAGGGCCGGCCGCCAGCGGCGCACAAGGATCCGGTGGTGGTCACGGTCGACATCGATCTGTATGGCGGAGTGTACTGGAACGGCGAAAAGCTCTCCGACCGTGCCGCCGTCGAAGCCAAGCTGCGCAATGTGGCGGCCGAACCAGACCAGGACGAAATCCACCTGCGTCCCAACAAGGACGCCACCTATGATCACGTCGCTGCCGTCCTGGCCGCAGCCCAGCGCCTGGGCGTGACCAAAATCGGCCTGGTGGGCAATGAGCAGTTCATCGAGTAATCCGAAGCGCCCGATCGTGTTCGGCGAAGCCCTCGTGGACGTGTTCCGCGAGGGTGACGTGGCCGGCGGTGCCCCCTTCAACGTGGCACGTCACCTCGCCGCCCTCGGGCTGGATCCGCTGTTCATCACCCGCCTTGGCAACGATGCCCGCGGCGCCGCCCTGCGCGCGGAACTGGAACGCTTCGGCATGGACACCGCCGGGCTGCAGACCGACGCCGTCTACGGCACCGGCGTGGTGGCTGTGAACGAACAGGTGCCGGGCGTGCATTCCTTCCGGATCGAAAACGATCGGGCCTGGGACCACATCGACTGCGCTGCCGCCATGCAGGCCTTGGACAATCAGGCAGGTAATGCCGGCCTGCTGTACTACGGCACCCTCGCGCAGCGCTCCGCCCCGTCGCGGGCCACCATTGAAGCCCTGCAGGCTGCGCTGCCTGGGCTCGGCTGGTGCGATCTGAACTGGCGTGCCGGGCATGTCGAGGCTGCTGACGCCATGCGCATGGTGCACGCCGCCGCTCACGCCAAGGTCAACGAACAGGAACTGGCCATGGCGCTGGGCTGGGCGGGACTGCCGAGCATTGTGTCGGCCCAGGTGCCAACGATCGACTCCGACCATCCGGCCATCGCCGCCTGGCTGTCGCAGGGCAGCATCGCTACCCTGATCGTGACATATGGCGCAGCGGGCTACGCCGCGTTTGACCGTGCCGGCACCTGCATCGCGGCCGGATCGGGCCTGGCCGTTGCACAGATGGTGGACACGGTCGGCTCCGGCGATGCCTTTACCGCCATCGTGCTGACCGGCAGCCTGTGTGGCTGGCCGCTTGACCTGACCCTGAGCCGGGCCAACGCCTTCGCCGCTGCCCTGTGCAGCGTTCGGGGTGCGGCACCGGAATCCCTCGCCTTCTATGCGCGCTGGCGCCAGGAATGGGATCTGGGCTGATTCCCAGCGTCGACCCCTTACCCAAAAAACCGAGCCACCCAGTGGCCACGTCGCGCAGGAGGCGCTCCCGATGAAACCTCGCCTGAGTTTTTGGCAGATCATCAACATGAATGTCGGCTTTTTCGGCATTCAATTCAGCTTTGGGCTGCAGCAGAGCAACATGAGCCCGATTTACCGGTACCTGGGGGCAGATGAGGCGAGCCTGCCCTACCTCTGGCTGGCGGGTCCCCTGACCGGGCTGCTGGTGCAACCGGTGATCGGCGCGCTGAGCGACGGCAGCTCGAGCCGCTTCGGCCGGCGTACGCCCTTTTTTCTGGTCGGGGCGATCCTGTGCAGTCTCTGTCTGCTGGCCATGCCCTACAGCAGTGCGGTCTGGATGGCTGCCAGCATCCTGTGGATCCTGGACGCCGCCAACAATGTCACCATGGAGCCCTATCGTGCCTACGTCGCCGACCGGCTCGACAGCCGTCAGCAGTCGGCGGGATTCCTCACCCAAAGCGCCTTTACCGGCCTGGGTCAGACGCTGGCCTACCTGAGTCCCTCCCTGCTGGTGTGGATCGGCATCGACAAAGACCTGGTCAACAGCCATGGCATTCCGCAGATCACCCTGGTGGCATTCCTGATCGGCGCGTTCTGCTCGCTGGCCTCGATCGGCTGGAGCCTGTGGACCACCCCCGAGCTGCCCCTGGCCGAAGCCGAACGCCAGTCGCTGGCGGCGCGCGGCCAGAGCCTTGCCGTGGTCTGGCAGGACATCGTCACGGCCTTCCGGGAAATGCCGCCGACCATGCGGCAACTGGGTTGGATGAAACTGTTCCAGTGGTACGCCATGTTCTGTTACTGGCAGTACGTGGTGCTCGCGCTGGCGGATTCGGTCTATGGCAGCCGTGATGCCAGCGGGCCGGCCCTGCGCGATGCCGGCCTGCTCAACGGCAAGCTGGGCGGCTACTACAACCTGATGGCGTGTGTTGCTGCCCTGGCCATGGTGCCGCTCGCCCGACGGTATGGTCCGAAGGTGCTGCACAGTGCCTGTCTGGTCGCGGCCGGACTTGGCATGCTGGCGCTGCCCTCCATCCACAACCCCTGGCTGCTGCTGCTGCCCATGACCGGCATCGGCTTGGCCTGGGGCAGCATCATGGGCAACCCTTACATCATGCTGGCCGGCAGCATTCCGCGCGAGCGCGTTGGCATCTACATGGGCATCTTCAACATGTTCATCGTGATTCCGATGCTGGTCCAGATCGTCACGCTGCCCCTGTACTATGCTGCGTGGCTGGATAGCCGTCCTGAAAACGTGATCCGGCTGGCCGGGGCGCTGATGTTGTGTGCCGGCGCGCTGGTCTGGCGGGTGCGCATGTCGGCCCCCCGTGCCCAGCAGCCCTTGTCACCTCCCCCTGTTGAAGCCGTCTCCCCGAGGACCTCTGCATGACCATGACCGTCTCCGAAGCTGATCCCTGGCACGCCCTCACCGCCGCTCGGGTCGATCTCGCAGGGAAGCGTTTGCGCGACCTGTTTGACGAAGACCCGGGGCGGGCGAGCCGCTTCACCGCAGAAGCGGCTGGTATTTTCCTGGATTACAGCAAGCAGGCGATCGATGCGCGCGCGCTGGCAGCCCTGCAGGCCCTGGCCGAAGCACAGCAGGTGACCGGCCGGCGGGATGCCATGTTTCACGGCGAGGCCATCAACAGCACCGAGGCGCGCGCAGTACTGCATACGGCGCTGCGCACACCGGAAGGTGCCCCGCTGATGGTGGAGGGTGAGGATGTGCGGGCCGGCATCCGCGTCGAACTCGACCGGATGGCCGATCTGGCGCAACGGGTGCGTGCCGGCGACCTGCGCACGTACGCCGGAGAGCGCTTCACCACGGTCGTCAACATCGGCATTGGCGGCTCTGACCTGGGGCCGCGCATGGTCGTGGAGGCGCTGTCGCCGTACGATGATTCCGGCCTGCGCTTCCGCTTCATGGCCAATCCGGACAGCAACGAGGTGTTCGGCATCCTGAATTCGGTCGACCTGGCACGCACCCTGTTCCTTGTCTCGTCGAAGACCTTCACCACGCAGGACACGCTGGCCAACTTCTTGTCTACGCGCAGCCGTCTTACGGCCCTGCTGGGCGACGGCGAGGCAGCGATGGGCCACTTCGTCGCGATCACGGCAGCCCCCGCCGCCGCGCGCGCGCAGGGTTTCCGTGAGGACCACATCCTGCGATTTGGCGAGTGGGTGGGCGGGCGCTATTCCCTGTGGTCCCCGATCGGGCTGCCCATCATGCTGGCGATCGGGCCGAAACGGTTTCACGAACTGCTCGCCGGTGCCCGCGCCATGGATGAGCACTTCCGCACCGCGCCTCTGTTGGCCAACCTGCCGGTGCTGCTGGCGTTGACTGGGGTCTGGAATGCCAACGTGCTCGATGCCCGCACCCTGCTGATGGTGCCCTACGATGCCCGCCTGGCCGCGTTGCCAACCTACGTGCAGCAACTCGACATGGAGAGCAATGGCAAGGGCGTCGACCTGGCCGGACAGCGGCTAGAACGTGCGTCTGGCCCGGTGGTCTGGGGCGGACTCGGCATCAACGGCCAGCACGCCTATTTCCAGCT
>CAIPBT010000047.1 GCA_903863375.1 uncultured Ferrovum sp. | reverse complement strand
GCAACGTCGACGGAACGCATCCGAACTTGGGGGCGATGGATTCAACAGCAGCCCACAATGACGGGTACTCACCCCGGTGCTCCTGGACCAGGCGAACTGCGCGCTCGCGGATCTCTGGCGAAAACTTGTTTGACTTGTTCATGGCTCCATCCTCTCATCAGTTGGAGCCTCCACGAAAGGCGGGGCGGTTCAGCGAGCTCTGGGCCCGCCAGGATAGGCTGCGCGTGCCACGGCGCTTCTGGACATCGGCGAGGCGCCCGCCACCAGGCCACGACGGCGGCGCCCAGCAGTATCCCGCCGATGGCAAGGACCTGCTGTTTGAATCGATGTACTCCGTCTGCATCGAGAATCTGCCGGAACAGGACTATTTCACGGAAAAGATCCTGGATGCCTTCGCCACCTTCACGGTTCCGGTGTACTGCGGCTGTCCCAACATTGCCCAGTATTTCGATCCTGCCGGCATGATTTGCGTGGCCAGCGCGGAGGAGCTGATTGACCGGTGCAACCGCCTGACGGTTGATGATTACTGGGCCCGCATGCCCGCCCTGCTCGACAATTTCCGGCGTTCCCAGGAGTACGCCGATGGTCTTGTGCGCTTGCGTACCGCCATCGTCTCGCAGGCATCTGGTTCGGCCAAGCTTGAGGCGCTCTGGACGTCGGGTGGCAGGCGTGTCTGAGACCGGAGGCGCGATTCGCCTGCGGTGGCGTGCGCACCGCGGCCCTCCCGTGATCACGCAACCAGTGTGTGCTGAAAGGTCTGGGCAATGATCCGTACCTCGCCAAGATGGAAGTACTGGGTGTCCTCGAGGTGCAGCCGGAGAAAGCGCACCGGCAGGGGATTTGCCCCGAAGGTGATCACCAGCGGTGCACCGCCGTGCCACCACGAAGGATCGGCGCGGAAGACAGGTGGCAGTTGCAGCGGATAGTTGCCCGCCGAGATCACGAGATGGCGCGCGCGCTCCTGTGCCGCGTCGAAGCGGTTGAAAATCACGAGGCTGTGCAGCACGGCGGCATATCCGATATCCAGCGTCAGCGCGGGGTGCGCTTCCAGGTCGGTATGGAAGCAGTAGCCCCGCTCCGGCCGCCGCGTCAGGCTGGACTGGGCTTCCGTGGACGAACTGAGGATCATGCGCACGGCTGGCGCAATGTCAATCAGTTGCGCCTGCTCGCTCAGGAACGCGGGCGGTCCGAAATGCCGCATCAGTGTCAGGCCGTGCCGGGCGCAGAGATGGTTCAGGCTGCGCAAGGCAAGATCGAGCCCTTTGCCGTTGAGGTGACAGCCGTCCGCATAGTAGGCAGTGCGGGTCCTGAGATGGTCGGTCAAGGTCTCGAAGATTCCGAAACTGTACACGGCGCAGCCGCTGGCACGCAGGTCGGCGGCCCCTGTCCGGGTCAGGCGGCCGATGCAGCGTGTGGCATGATTCCGCTCGATTTCGGTGCCCACCGCTGGATATTCCGGATTGAAACTGAACTGGGCATCGCTCGTCGTGGCGACGGGTTCCTAGATCGGGACCGGTGCGGCTACCCGGCGCTGAAGCTGCGCGGCAAAGGAGCAGATGCGCCGGGCAATCACCGCTGCACTGGTCTCGATGCTGGTGCCGGACTGGATCGCCCGTCTGATCACTTGGGTGCGGGCGTCAATTTCGCCGAACGCCAGCAGGATGCCGCTGATCACGGTCCCACGCGCCTGCTCCTCGTCGATCAGGGTCAGCACCTGGGTGCCCCACTTGCCGGGTTGGTCGGTATCGCGGTCCAGAAGGTTGAAGCCAAATGCCGGCCCCAGATGAAAGGTCTTGACGTCTTGCACGTGTCGGTATTGCTG
>CAIPBT010000046.1 GCA_903863375.1 uncultured Ferrovum sp. | reverse complement strand
GGCGGACCAGCTGCCCGCCAGCGTTGCATCCGCCGCCCGTGTCTGGGCCGCAACGGCACCGCTGGTGGTCGCCCGACGGGGATCTGATGACCTGTTGGAGGGGCGCCTGCAGCTGGGCTTCTGCCAGCCCGATCCCGTCGGCGGAAAGCCCCTGCGGTACGCCCTGCAGTTGCCGGAGTCGGCCGTATGGCAGCGCCGTCCGGGCTTCAGCGTGGAAGAGGGGCGGCATCGCCTGTCGGCACAACCGGCCTGCCTGCCCCCGGCCTGGGCCGAGGCGTTGGACCGTCTCTGTCGCTGGCAGGACCAGCACGACCTGATCCTGCGCCTGTATGGCTCTGCCGCGTGGTCGCTGTTCGGTGCGATCGGCTGCGTCCGGCCAGGCAGCGACCTGGATCTGCTGATTGACGTGCCGCCGGATTGGACCGATGGCCATCTGCATGACGTTTGCACCGGGTTGGACGCGCTCAGCCAGCAACTGGAAAGCCGCGGCGGACCCCGGCTGGATGGCGAGCTGCGCCTATCCGGGTGGGGTGACTGTGCGTGGCGCGAATATCAGCAGCGGCCCGACTGGCTGCTGTGCAAGGATGCCGTGTCGGTCGGACTGCAGCCCCGGCCGGCGCAGCTGTTGCCGCCAGACGCCGGGTTGGCGCCAGCGCCAGCGCTGCTGGACGCCCTGGCCTGCGCCGCCCTGCGGGAAGAGGCGATGGCTTGGCCCAAACCCGGGCTGGTGTCGCCGGTGGATCGCGGCAGTCATGCCGACATGGACATCCATCTGCTGCTCACCGCGATTGCCGCCCTGCGTGGCTGGTTTGCCGAATTTGCCCGGTCCGCCAGGGCGGGCGGTACCTTTGCCGATCTGGTCTCGCTTGGCCGGGCGGCGGAAGCGGCGATGCTCGTCGCCACGGGCGGCATCAATGCCTACCGGGGAGCCATCTTCAACCTGGGACTGCTGGTGGCAGCCGCGGCTCTGGGTGATCGCGACCCTTGTCAGGGCGTGGCCCGGCGCTGGGGCGAAGCCCTTCGTCAACATGCAGGCCGGCAAGACAGTCACGGTGCCACGGTCCGGGCGCGTCACCGCGTCGGTGGCGCGCCTGCCGAGGCGGCAGCGGGTTTTCCGGTGCTGATGCAGCATGCGCTGCCCGCCTACCGCCAGGCGCAGCAGCTCGGCCTGACGGCCGACCGCCGGATTGCAGCGGCCTGTCTGGCCTCGATGGCCGTGCTCGACGATACCAATCTGCTTTGGCGGGGTGGCGAGGAGGGGCTGCACTGGGTGCGACAGCAAGCCGCAGCGCTGCTCGCCGCTGGTGGTGTGTTCCGGACAGACTGGTGTGCGCCGCTGGTGCGTCTGCATCAGGGCTGCGTCGCCCGTCACCTCAGTCCGGGCGGCAGCGCCGACCTCGCCGGGTGCGCCGCCTTTCTGGCAGCCCTACCGACAATGCCGGAACGTCCGGGTTGCTGATGCGCCCCCTGTTTGTGTGCAGCGTAGTCCGGCCCGTCCAGCCGGATGGCGAGGTGCCATGATGCGTCGCCGCCTTGCCGTGCTCTGCGCCGGGCAGGGCGAACAGGCGGGCCTGGATTTCGCCGCCTTGCGGCCGGCAGGGGCGGCAGCCGATGCGGCATCCGCTGCCCAGCGCTTGTGGGCCGCCGCCAGCCGGCAGGTGGGCCACGATTGGGCGGAAGATTGGGCCACGCGTTCGCAGGAAGCGCGCCGTGCGAATCGGCACGCGCAACTGGCCGTGGTGGTGTGGCAGGGGCTGACCTGGCTGGCGTGGCAACAGCGCGCCGCACAGGGAGCGGGTGCATCAACCGCTGCGCTGCCAACGGCCGACTGGGTGGTTGGGTATTCTGTCGGGGAACTCGCCGCTCACGCGATCGCTGGCAGCCTGGATTGGGCCGATCTGCCCGCCTTGGCGGTGGCGCGCGCTGCAGCCATGGATGCTTGTATCGGGTCGGTAGTCAGTCCCTTGCCGAGCGGGCCTGGCGGCGGAGACAACGCGGCGCGTTACTGCCTGCTGCTGCTGAACGAGCGTCTGCCGCCGGCAGCCCGCAGCCGTCGGCAGATCGCGCTGGACCGTCATGGCCTGGCGCTGGCCATCCAGCGTTCACCGGGTGAGGCGGTCTGGGGCGGGCCGGCCGCGGCCGTTGCCGCGTTCCTGGCCGAGTCGCAGCAGGCGGGATGGGGGGCTCGCCTGCTGCCGGTGACGGTGCCATCCCACACCCGTCATCTGCGGGCGGCCCGGCCCGCCTGGACCGCCGCTCTCGATGCCGTGCAGGTGCAGGCACCTCGCCATGGCGTACTGGCCGGCATCACGGGCGAACCGGTACGGACGGCTGACAGCGTGCGGCAGACCTTGATCGCGCAACTGGAGCAGCCGATCCAATGGGCGCTGACGCTGGAGGCCTTGCGCGAGCGCGGCATTACCCACGCCCTGGATCTGGGACCCGGTCGGGACCAGAGCCGCCTGCTGGAGGCTGTGGCCCCCGCCGTGCTGGTGGAAGGCGCCGACCCTCCGTAAGCGCACCGCAACCCTTGTCGAGCACCCCGCATCGGCGTCTAATCAAGACACCGATGGCAAAAGGGGGAGGCACCATGCGCGATCTTGAAAAAGCCCAGGCGCTGCTGGCGAGCGCGCCAGCCTGTCAAATGCTGGTCCGCGCCGTGCTGGCGCGTGATGCCTGCCTCTCGCACCCGGAGTGGCAACGGCTGAATGCCGATTGGCATGCTGCGCATGGGCCCTGTCCGGGCGATACACCGATGGCCGGATTTGGTTGGCAGGTGCGTGAAGAAAATACCTTGCGCTGGTGCCTGGCCCGGCTTGGCGTCACCCTCGCCGCCGAACCGGCGCAGGGCCACGGTGCCGACGGCCTCACCTTTTTGCATGCCTTGCCGTTGGGACGCGCCCGTCTTGGCCAGGATGAACCCAAGCACGTGATTGGCGAGGACTGAGGCCTGATCACCCTGCTGCTGGCCCTGTTTGCGATCTCGCTGGTGGCGGGGTGGGTGGATGCGATCGCTGGCGGTGGCGGCCTGCTGACCCTGCCGGCGCTGCTGTCCGCCGGCCTGCCGCCTACCCAGGCGCTGGCCACCAACAAGCTGCAGGGCAGTTTCGGGGCGCTTTCCGCCAGTCTGTATTTTTTTCGCCGTGGTCAGGTGCCCCTGACAACACTGCTGCCGGCCGTGCTGGCGTGTGCCCTGGCCGCTGCGCTGGGCGCGCGCTGTGTCGAGTACGTGGATGTGGCCCTGTTACGCCGTCTGATTCCGGTGGTGCTGATCGCGGTAGCGATCTGGCTGCTGGTGCGGCCGGCGGCAGGAGCCGGTACCGGACAGACCCGCCTGGGCTGGGTGACCTATGTGCTGGTTGCGGTCCCCGCCCTGGGGTTTTATGACGGTGTGCTCGGGCCGGGCACCGGCACTTTCCTGGCCCTGGCCGGCATCCATTTGCGCGGACTCTCGGCCACCGGGGCAACCGCCCAGGCCAAGTGGCTGAATCTGGGCAGCAATCTGGGGGCTCTGGCGGTCTTCCTGTTCACTGGCAAGGTCCGCTGGATTCCGGGGCTGGTGATGGCGGCTGGTCAGATGGTGGGTGCCCGGCTGGGGGCCGGCATGGTGTTGCGGCGTGGCAGTGCCATCGTACGCCCGGTGGTGATCGCCATTTCCCTCGCCATCAGCGCCCGTCTGCTCATTTGGGGATGACCGGGTGACCAGCCCGCCCCCAGCCGACCTGCTCGCGTATCTGCTGGCGGCGGCGATCCGGTTTTCCGCACTGCCTGGTATCGACGCCGAACAGTTGCCGCCTGTACGCATCGTCACGCCAGCCGAACTGTCCCTGGCTATTTGCCCAGAAGCCCCGACTGGCTGCACCAACATCGTGGCGGCTTTCGAGACCGGACAGAACGTGATCTTTGTGCGCGACGACCTGGATCTTGAGAATACGGTCGACAACTCCTTCCTGCTGCATGAAGTCGTGCACGTGCTGCAGTTTCGGGCCAAGGGCGAGGCGATTTTCCAGGATTGCCTCACCACCAAGCGCACGGAAACACTCGCCTACCAGGTGCAGAACGCCTATCTGAAAAAGGAGGGCCAGTTCGCCCGCTTTGGCGAAGCGCTGGCCTTCATGACGTGCGCTGGCGAGCAGAACACCTTCTTTACCCCCGAGATTCTCGGCCCGCCGGCCCAATAAAAAAGCCCGACCGGGCGGGTCGGGCTATCTCTATGATTACATGGTGCTGTTGAGAGGATTTGAACCTCCGACCTACTGATTACGAATCAGTTGCTCTACCCCTGAGCTACAACAGCAACGATGCGCATTATAGTGCGAGTCCTTGACGACCGCTACCGATTCGCGCTTTGCGCTCAAGCCCGCAGCATCAGGCCTGCAGCATCAGGCCTGCAGCATCAG
>CAIPBT010000045.1 GCA_903863375.1 uncultured Ferrovum sp. | reverse complement strand
CGGTTGCGCAGGGTCGCAACCAGCTGGAACACTTCGGGGTGGTCGGCATCGCTCTTCAGTTCGTGGCTTTCCACCGTCCACAGGTCGGCATCGCCCGGCCACGGCACGCTCAGTCCCAGGGGCATGCACATCAGCACCAGCGCCGGGCGCAGCCCTGGCGCGGCCCCGACCAGCGGGCCACGCGCCAGCACCATCAGCACCGGAATGGCCAGCACAGCCAGGCCGACCAAAACCTGGGTAATGCGCTGCTGCTGCTTGCGCCGCAAGGGGCTGAGGGTTTCGCTCAGACGCTCGAGCGGTGAGCGGGACGAACGGGTCTGCCGGGTGGTTTCATCGGGTTGGAAGGCCGGACGCAGACGCATCGCACCAGGCTCGACACGGTCGGCCGAGGGCCCCCGGCGCACCAGGTCAGCCATCTGCGCGAGGCCTTCGGTGCGGGCCAGCGCCGAGTCGCTGCGGTCTGCGGCAGAGCTCGACTTGCGTCGCGGTGACCGACTCCAGCGAGGGCGCCAGGACAGCAGGCGACCCAGGGCGCCACTGCGACGGATCACTGCCTGGCCCGCCTTCACCGGTGGTGCCAGTTCCGCTTCCTGCAGGTCCGGACCCACCGACACGGTTTCATAGCCATTGAACACATGCCGGCAACGGCCGCAGCGCACCTGTCCCCGCCGCGCGGCCAGCTGCTCCGGGTTGACCCGAAAGATCGTGTTGCACTGGGGGCAAGTGGTGGTGACCCGTGTCATCGGGCAGACGCTCCCTAACTTTGTTGGGGCGAGGACATGCTCTGGCCGGCCAGGCAGACCCATTCGCCCGGCACGCCATAGTGTGACATGGCCAGCCCCGGGCCATAAGCGTCGATCACTTCCGCGGCCTGACGGTCGAGAATGCCCGACAGCACCAGACAGCCGCCTGGCCGTAGACGACCAATCAAGAGGGGAGCCAGCAGGATCAGCGGCCGGGTCAGGATGTTGGCAATCACCACGTCAAACAGCCCTTCCGCCTCGGGCAGATCGGGCAGACCGAAGGTGGCAGTCACGCCGTTGGCCTGGGCATTGTCGAGTGCCGTCTGCACCGCTGCCGGGTCGAGATCCACGCCCACCGCCGCGCTGGCGCCGAGCAGACGGGCAGCAATCGCCAGGATGCCCGAGCCACAGCCATAGTCGAGCACCCGCCCCTGGGGACGATGTTCGGCCAGCCATTGCAGGCACAGCCGGGTGGTGGGATGGCTGCCGGTGCCAAATGCCTGCCCGGGATCCAGCCGGATGTTGATCGCCGATGTTTCGGGCGGCTGGTGCCAGGTCGGCACAATCCAGAGGCCCTCGGCAATGTGGATCGGATCAAACTGGCTTTGCGTGGCCCGAACCCAGTCCTGATCGGCAACGATGTCTTCGGTCCAGGCGGGAGCATTGGCCAGGGCGCAGTGCTGGCTGGCAGCGCGGACCAGCGTTGCGGCGTCGGCCTCTATGGGCAGCAAGGCATCGATCAGGCAATCCGGCCACAAGCCTGGCTCTGGGTGATCGGGCTCGCCGAACAGCGCATGTTCCGCCTGGCCGCCAGACCGGTCCTGCTCGATGCTGGCCGCCAGCGCGCCGGAGGCTAGCAGGGCATCCGCAAACTCATCCGCCTGCCCGGCCGGCAGGCTGACCATCACGCGACGCCACGGCACGGTTCAGTGCCCGCCGCCGGTGCCGCGCTCGCGCGCCATCTTCTGCTCGAGGTAATGGATGCTGGTTCCGCCTTTCAGGAAGGCCTCGTCCACCAGCAGCCACTGATGCAGCTGAATGTTGGTCTTGATGCCTTCCACCACCATTTCGGAGAGCGCGATCCGCATGCGAGCAATGGCCTGCTCGCGGGTGTCACCATGCGCGATGATCTTGGCAATCAGCGAATCGTAATGCGGTGGCACCACGCAATTCTGATACATGTGTGAGTCCACCCGGATGCCTGGGCCGCCCGGCGTGTGGAACTGAGTCACCCGACCCGGCG
>CAIPBT010000044.1 GCA_903863375.1 uncultured Ferrovum sp. | reverse complement strand
CCAGTATCGCCAACGCCTGCATGCCGTGTACGGTAGCTACCAGGCCACCATGGGCGCCTGGACGTGGCTGGCGGGACTGCGCGCTGAACAGGCTCTGACCGAAACGACCCAGATCACCAATCAGACGTATCAGGGCAATCAGTATTTCAAGGCATATCCGAGCCTGCACGTGGATCGCGCCGTGTCCGACAATGACGCGGTATTCCTGGGCGCGAGCGAGCGCATCACCCGCCCGGAACCAAGCCTGCTCAATCCCTTCGTGGACCACGAATACACGCCGAACCTGCAGGCCGGCAATCCGGGGCTGCGCCCACAGACCACCTGGTCTTTCGAGCTGGGTCTCGACCACGAGGCAGACGGACAGCACTACGGGGTGACGGGCTATCTGCGGCGCAATCGCGACAGTGTCACCGACGTGACCCAGGCGCTGGGCAATGGGCTTTCGCTGACCACCAAGGCCAACCTGCCGAGGAGCGATGCCGCCGGGGCGGAATTCACCATCAGTGGCAAGTGGACCCCGCGCTTGGCCTACAGCGTCAGCGCAAACGCCTTCTACAGCCAGATCGACGCATCCGGCCTGGGGCAGTCGGGCCTGCAGTCGACAACGGGCCTGAACGCGAAACTCAAGCTGAACTATCATGCAGCGGCTGGCGACGCGGCACAGATGACGTTCTCGCGCACGGATCGGCGCCTGACGCCGCAGGGCCTGGTGAGCGCCGTGAACCTGGTCAATCTCGGCTACCGCCATCCGCTGGATGCCGACCTCACGGCGGTTGCCACGGTAACCGACGCCTTCCATGGCCAACGGGTCGAGCGCATCGTGACGACCCCGGCGTTCACCGCCGACTACGTGCGCGCGGTGCAGGGACGGGTGCTGTATGTCGGCCTGGTCTACCGCTTCGGGGCGACACGGAAACAAGCTGAGCCGGTCGGCTTTGAGTATCAGGAGTAAATGCTGGTGACTCGGGCCCGGCTCGCCAGCAAGGCCTGCGGACAGTAGGTGCCACCGCTCAGGATCGTCATGATCCTGGCCTCACCTTTGCCTGGTACGGACATCAAGTGATCACCCCGGTGGCTTGACCTCGTCCGCCAGCGGCAGCCAGATCTCATTGCGCCGCAGGAACCAGGGAACGAACGGCGCGTTGTAGCGGGAGAATACGGGGTCGCCCTTCCAGGCCACGCCGGCTGCGCGCAGCCGCGCCTGCAAGAGCTCAAGATGCTCCTGATAGTTCGACGCTGACCAGAAACCTGAATAACGGACCACGGCCATGCGGGCGGGTGCGATGTCGCGCAAGCGTACGCGCGGATCGACGGGCTCAGGGGCACTGGCAGCCGTCACGCCTTTCGGCAAGACGAACTGCACGACAAAGCCGCCGGTGCTCGCCGTCTGGGTGACCGGCGCCGTCATCTCGAGTTTGACAGGAGCCGCGGCCTGCGTGACCGGCGCGGTCATGGCGAGCTTCCGGTCGCCCTTGTTCTTGCCGAAGATGTAGCCGGCCAGGATCGGGAAGGCCTGCCCACCAGCATCCTCGGCGGGGCCGTCCACCAACACCTCAGCGACGGCGTAGCCGGGATAGGCGCGGATCTCGACGTCGGGCAACTGCCGAACGACCTGGTAATCGGGTTCTTCAGTGGCAAAGATCGGCATGGAAATTCCGGTCAGGGCGAACAGGGTCGCCACCAGGAGGAAACAACGGGCGACGGGATGCGACATCTGGGGGCCTTGGGCGTTTGACGCCGTTTCGCTATTCCCCATTTACGCACAAAGCGCCGGGGCGCGTCACCGCGCCGACATGGATCCGAGCGTTCGTCCTGACGCCTTGCCCTGTTGCCCTTGCGCCAGCTTCGCGCCGGGGGTTTGACCAGACCAGTCGATCCTGCAAGACTCCGCGCAGTCCCACGTCGGCAGCGCCTTCCCATCATGAATCTTCGCCCGCTTGGTCGTACCGGCCTGAACGTGTCTGAAATTGCCCTGGGCACCATGACCTGGGGCGAGCAGAACAGTGAGCAGCAGGCTCATGAGCAGCTGGATGTCGCGCTGTCAGCTGGCATCAACTTCATCGACACGGCCGAGATGTATCCGGTGCCGCCGCGACCGGAAACCCAGGGTCTGACCGAACGCTACATCGGTACCTGGTTGCAGCGCACCGGTCGTCGCCACGACATCGTGCTGGCGACGAAGGCGACCGGGCCGGCGCGCAGCGCGGTGCGCCCCAGTCATGTCCGCGACGGTCAGTTGCTGTTCACGCGCGACAATCTCTTTCGCGCGGTCGATCTCAGCCTGCAGCGGCTGCAGACCGATTACATCGACCTCTACCAGCTGCACTGGCCCGATCGCACCACCAACATGTTTGGGCAGTTGGGATACCGTCATGTGGCCGATGAAGACACCACGCCGATCGAGGAGACCCTCGCGGCGCTACAGGAACTCGTGCGGGCCGGCAAGATCCGCCACATTGGCATCTCGAACGAGACGCCCTGGGGCTTCGCACGCTACCTGGCGCTGGCGGAGCATGCCGGCCTGCCACGGGTGGCCAGCATCCAGAATCCCTACAGCCTGGTGAACCGCACCTTCGAGATCGGGCTGGCCGAGATTGCCATCCGCGAGCACGCCGGCCTGCTCGCCTATTCCCCCCTGGCTTTCGGCGTGCTGAGCGGTAAATATCTCAGTGGTCAGCGTCCGGCGGGAGCCCGCCTGACCCTGTTCGAGCGGTTCACACGCTATGCATCTGCCAACACCCAGGCTGCTGCCGCCGAATACGTGGCACTCTTCCGCCGCCACGGCATCGATCCGGCGCAGGGCGCGCTGGCCTTTGTCACCAGTCGCCCGTTCGTGACCAGCAACATCATCGGCGCCACCTCGCTCGAGCAGTTGCGCAGCAACCTCGACAGTGCAAGGCTGGTGCTGCCGGAAGAGGTGCTGCAGGACATCGAGGCGATCCTCCAGCGCTTCCCCAACCCGGCCCCTTGAGGAGTGTCACGGTGCGATTGTTGATTGCATTCATCCTGCCCTGGCTGACTTTCTTCACCATCGGGCGTCCCTTCGCCGGCCTGTTCTGCCTGCTGCTGCAGCTCACCGTGCTGGGCTGGATTCCGGCCACCATCTGGGCCGTCTATGCCTTGAGCCAGTTCAAGACCGATCAGAAGATCCGTCAGGCACTGGGCCGCTGAGCGCCGGCCATGTCCGACATCCTCCAGATCCAGTCCGTCTGCAAGACCTACGCGAGCGGGCTGACGGCCCTGCATGCCGTCGACCTGAGCATCCGTCGGGGTGAGATCTTCGCCCTGCTCGGCCCCAATGGTGCGGGCAAGACCACCTTGATCAGCATCATCTGCGGCATTGTCAACGCCAGCAGCGGAACGGTCTTGGTGGATGGCCACGATATCCGCCGGGATTGGCGCGCGGCGCGATCGCTGATTGGCCTGGTGCCACAGGAACTGACCACCGACGCCTTTGAATCTGTGCTCGGTACGGTCACCTTCAGCCGTGGCCTGTTCGGCAAACCGGCCGATCCGGCCCACATCGAGAAGGTGCTGCGAGCGCTGTCGCTCTGGGAGAAACGCAACAGCCGGATTGTTACCCTGAGCGGGGGCATGAAGCGCCGCCTGCTGGTGGCAAAGGCCCTGGCCCACGAACCGCAGATCCTGTTCCTCGATGAACCGACCGCTGGCGTGGATGTGGCCCTGCGGCGCGACATGTGGGAGCTGGTGCGTGGCCTGCGCGAAACCGGGGTAACGGTCATCCTCACCACCCATTACATCGAAGAGGCCGAAGAGATGGCCGACCGTGTCGGCATCATCCGGAAGGGCCGGCTGATTCTGGTGGAAGGCAAAGACGTGCTGATGCGCAAGCTGGGCCGCAAACAGCTGACGCTTGAACTGCATCACCCGCTGGCAACGATACCGGCGCTGCCCGGGGTGGCCGCCGGTGCGCTGTCGCTCGCCAAGGACGGCACCGAGCTGATCTATACCTTTGAACGTGACCAGGAGCGCAACGGGATGGCGGAACTGCTGGTGGCCTTGAGCGAGGCCGGCATTGCAATCAAGGACCTGCAAACCTCGCAAAGCTCGTTGGAGGACATCTTTGTCGATCTGGTGGAGGGCAGGGCAGCCTCATCGGGCGAGGCCCTCTCCAATATTGGTCCCACTGCCACTGCCACTGCCACTCCCACTGCCACTGCTGCTGCTAGTGCAGGTGCAGGTGCCAATTCCAGTGCCAGTCCCCGCACTGACGGCAGTGCCGGGGAGGCACCATGAACCTGCTGGCGGT
>CAIPBT010000043.1 GCA_903863375.1 uncultured Ferrovum sp. | reverse complement strand
GAGCCTCTGGCGCGAACACCCGGAACAGGACCTCCAGGTCATCCGGTGTGGTGGTTTCGTCGAGACTGATCGCCAGGCGATCTGCATCCACCTCGCGCAGATTGATGCCCTGCTGCCGGGCCCGCGCATGCAGCGCTGCGGCCTGCCCCGGGCAGGCCACCAGCAGGGTGTCGAACACCGCTTCCTGCGCTGCCGGAAAGCCGAGCGCATCGAGGCCGGCAGCAAGGGTACAGGTCAGCGCATGTACGCGCAGAGCAATGCGCTGCAGCCCCTCGGGTCCGTGCCAGATCGCATACAGGCTGGCCGCAATCGCCAGCAGGGCCTGCGCGGTGCAGATGTTGCTGGTCGCCTTCTCGCGACGGATGTGCTGCTCGCGCACCTGCATGGCAAGCCGCAGCGCCGGACGGCCGTCGCTGTCAACCGACACCCCCACCAGACGGCCCGGCATGTCGCGCTTCAGCGCGTCCCGCACAGCAAGAAAGGCGGCATGCGGCCCGCCGAAAAACATCGGCACGCCGAAACGCTGGGTGGTGCCCACTGCGATGTCGGCGCCCAGCGTGCCCGGCGAGCGCAGCACCGTGAGCGCCAGCGGATCACAGGCCATCACCAGCAGGGCCTGTTGCGCGTGCAAATGGGCTGCCAACGCCTCGGGCGAACGCACCGCCCCGAGACTGGCGGGATACTGGAACAGGGCGCCGAAGGCAGGTGGCAGCACCGCCAGGTCGGCAAAGTCGCTCAACTGCACGGTGATGCCCGCTGATGCCGCACGGGTTTGCAGCACCGCCAGGGTTTGCGGATGCACACCGCAATCGACCAGAAACACGCTGCTCTGGTTGCGGGCGGCGCGCCGGCACATGGCCATCGCCTCGGCCGCCGCCGTGGCCTCATCGAGCATCGAGGCGTTCGCCACTGGCAGACCGGTCAGGTCGCTCACCATGGTCTGAAAATTGAGCAGGGCCTCCAGACGACCCTGCGCAATTTCCGGCTGGTAGGGGGTATAGGCGGTGTACCAGGCCGGGTTTTCCAGCACATTGCGCAACACCACCGGTGGCGTGATGGTGTCGTGATAACCCATGCCGATGCAGCTGCGCATCACCCGGTTGCGCGCAGCTAGCGCGCGCAGCCGGTCCGTCAGGGCATGTTCGCTGAGAGGGGGAGGCAAGGCGAGCGCTTTGCCAACCCGGATGCTGGCGGGCAACACCTCGTCGAGCAGGTGCTCCAGCGACGCCACACCGAGGGTGGCCAGCATGTGTGCCTGTTCTGCGGGGGATGGCCCGATGTGGCGGCCATGGAAATCCGGTCCCGGGGTGGGGCCGGCGTCGGATACCGGGTTCGGGTATGCCGGGTACAGCGGTTCAGCGAGTTGATTCATGGCGGTTCCTGGAGAAGAACTCTGCCTGCCCGGTCCCGGGGCGCCTGCTGTGCCCGCGGGTAGCGCGGACGGCAGGGCAAGCAGAGGTCAGCCCAGGAACGCGCGGTATCCCGCTTCGTCCATCAGGCCGCCCAAGGCGGACGGATCTTCCAGGCGGACGCGCAGAAACCAGCCGTCGCCCAGAGGATCCTGGTTGACCCGTGCCGGATCATCCGGCAAGGCCACATTCACTTCCACGATCTCGCCAGCCGCCGGCAGATGGATTTCTCCGGCCGCCTTGACCGACTCGATCACCACAGCCTCGTCGCCGGCCCCGAAACGGGCACCAACCTCGGGCAGTTGTACGAAGACCACATCGCCCAACTGGTCCTGGGCATGGTCGGTGATGCCGATGGTGAAGAGGCCGTCGTCATCCAGACGCAGCCATTCGTGATCTTCGGTAAAGCGCAATTCGCTCATGTTCCTGCGTCTCTCATGTGTTGCTGCTCTGGCATGTGTTGCTGCTCTGGGTGTTACGGCTCTGGGTGTTACGGCTCTGGATGTTGCTGCTCTGGGTGCTCCGGCTGCCTGGTGCATAGCACTTCGTGCGATCGGCCGGGCACCGGGGGGTGACGATTGCTCAACCACACTAGTGCAAGGCGGGATGCTTGCACAAGGGTATCTACTGCGTGAAGAAATTCTGAACGCACGGCGGAGCCGCGCCCGCTGTCCACGCAGCGGGACGAAGCGCTTGGATTTACACTCTGCGTTTTATCCAGTGTCTGGAGCACCCCATGAAACCACGTGCCGTCATCCTGCTGAGCGGGGGCCTTGACTCCACCACCGTGCTGGCACTGGCCCAGGAAGCCGGGTTTGACACCTACTGCCTGAGCTTCCGCTACGGCCAACGTCACTCGCACGAACTGGACTGTGCCAGCCGGGTGGCTGCAGCACAGGGCGCCACGCGCCACGTCATCGCTGACATCGACCTGCGCACATTTGGCGGATCGGCGCTGACCAGCGATATCGCCGTGCCGAAAGACCGCGACCCCGATGACCACAGCGGCGGCATCCCGATCACCTACGTGCCGGCCCGCAACACGGTGTTCCTGAGCTTCGCGCTGGCCTGGGCCGAGGTGCTGGATGCCACCGACATCTTCATCGGCGTGAACGCCCTCGACTACTCCGGCTACCCCGATTGCCGACCCGACTTCATCGCGGCTTATGAAACGATGGCCAACCTGGCAACGCGCGCCGGGGTGGAGGGGCGGCAACGCCTGAAAATCCACACGCCCCTGATCGCCATGACCAAGGCGCAGATCATTGCCGAAGGTGTGCGACTGGGCGTGGATTACAGCCTGACCACCAGCTGCTACGACCCGGCCCCAGACGGCACGGCCTGTGGGTCTTGCGATGCCTGCCAGCTGCGGGCACGGGGGTTTGCGGCGATGGGCATGGCCGATCCGGGGCGCTGAGGGCGGCTGGCACGACCGATACCCGCGCGCCGCTCAATCAGCCGTGAAGCGGCGACGCTCGGCATCCTCGTAGGCATGCTGCTCGGCCATCACCAGCGCACCAATTTCCTGCTTCAGGGCATTGAAGGCCGGGTCGCCCGGGTCGCGCGGCCGCGGCAGGGTCACCCGACAGTCCCGTTTCACCCGGCCCGGCCGATGGGTCATCACCACAATGCGGTCGGCCAGCAGGATCGCCTCTTCGATGCTGTGTGTGACGAACACCACGGTCTTGCGCCACTCGGCCCAGATCTGGAGCAGTTCGTCCTGCAGCGAGCGACGGGTCAGCGCGTCGAGCGCGCCAAAGGGCTCGTCCATCAGCAGGCAGGGCGGATCGAGCGCCAGCACCCGGGCAATCGCCACACGTTGACGCATCCCGCCCGAAAGGTCGCGCGGCCAGCGATCGGCGAACTCGGACAGGCGTAGCTTGGCCAGCAGTTCGCTGACGCGCGGGCCGATCTTGTCGGCGGGCTCCCCCCGGGCGCGCAGGCCAAAGGCAACGTTGTCGGCCACGCTCATCCACGGAAACAGCGCATATTCCTGGAACACCATGCCACGTTCCGGCGACGGCCCGGCCACGGCACGACCGTCGAAGGTCACGCGGCCTGCGGTGGGCGCAACGAAGCCGGCCGCCGCATTCAGCAGGGTCGATTTGCCACAGCCGGACGGGCCCAGCAGACAGACAAACTCGCCGGCGTCGATCTGCAGGTCGACGGCATCGAGCACCTGTACGGCCGCGCCCTGACCCGCGGTCTGGAAACGCTGGCTGACCCCGGAAAAGATCAGGGTG
>CAIPBT010000042.1 GCA_903863375.1 uncultured Ferrovum sp. | reverse complement strand
GGGGGGCTGGCTTAACAAGAGGAACGAGATGGTTGAGACGTTCGATAACCGCGAGAAGCGCGGGGGCGCGGTGCGCGCCGAGATAGATCATCCAGTGCGCTCTATCAGACAACCAGTGCGCTTTAGGGAGGCGGGTTAGCGCGATCTGCCGATCATTGCCGCCGAGTGCGATACGGCGTTGGCGCTGTCGATCCTGTGGATGGTGAAACCCCAGCGGAGGGCACTGGGATGATTCTATCCGGAATTCGAAAAACTGATGATTTTCGGCCGATAGACTTCCCGGGCGCGATGGCTGCCGCTTCGACGGAGAGTTTAGCGTAGATGCGCTTCGAAAAAGGCCCATCGGTCCAATCGCGTTTGGTGGTTCCGACTGTCAGACCATCGCTGGTCCGATGGCAGTTGCGGTAAGGACTAGAATTTCACGGCGGGTTTTTACTTCTCGCGCAGACAGCGGAAACTGCACCTATCTCTCGGTACTATAGCGTACACATTTCGGTGTCTGTCAACATAGTTGGCACCCCGTCGATCAATTTATCGTCGCTACTTTCTCCGTCTTCGATGGGGGGTTGAGCCACACATGATCTGGTTCCGACCAGCACCGGGTATGCCGGCTCCAGCGTTGCGGGTGAGTGGCCTTCGCTTGCGCGTAGATGTCCCGGCGGTGGGCGAGGATCTTGCCGCTGGCACCCGTGTGACGCTGCACCGGCGTGACGAACCCGATCTGGCTGTGCCGGTGTTCGCCGTTGTACCAAGTCACGAATCGCATAGCCCAATCCCGCGCTGCTTCCATGGTCGTGAAGCCCCGGCTGGGGAAGCTCGGCATGTATTTCATCGTGCGGAACCACGACTCGATGAACGCGTTGTCGTCGGACACGCCGGGCCGGCTGTAGCTGGGCTCGATGCCGAGCTCCTGCAGCTTGGCGCGCAGCGTGAACGACCGCTGGGCCGCACCGTTATCCGCATGCAGAATCTCGGGCAGTCCAAGCAGGCGCTCGCGCCACCGCGCCTTCTCGATGAGCACGGCTGCCTGGTCGCCAGTTTCCGTGGCGTGAACCTCCCAAGCCACCAGTTTCCGGCTGTACAGGTCGATGACGGCGAACAGGTAGAAGAACATCCCGCGCACCGTGCTCGGCAAGTACGTCACATCCCAACACCAGATTTGATTGGGTCGTGTCGCCACATGGCTCGTGGGTGGCCGCTTGGTGCGGGCCTTGGCGCGCCCTCGATGGTGCTGTGCGTGGTGGGCATGCAGCAGGCGGTAAAATGTGGATTCCGAGGCCAGGTATACGCCCTCGTCAGCCAGCGTCGGCACGATCTGGGTCGGTGGCATATCCGCGAAGCGCGGCGCCATGCAGGTCGCCAGCACTGCCTGCTGCTCGGCTTCCGAGAGCTTCCACGGCGCGTCTGGCCGCATCGCATCAGGCCTCCGATCAGCATGCACCTCGTCGCCGCGAGACCAGCGGCGGTAAGTGCGCAGCGAGATACCGACCTCCTTGCAGGCGTCGGCGACAATCGCACCATTAGCCTTGGCTGTGGCGATACCGGCTACGAGGGTTTGGCGCTCCAGCAACGCAGTCATACGTCCTCGCCCTTGGTCTGGAACGCCTCGATTTTTCGGCTGAGAACAAGGAGCGCCGCTGTCTCGGCCAGCGCCTTCTCCTTGCGTCTGAGCTCCTTCTCAAGGTCTCGATTCCGGCGGCGTTCATGGGCCAGCGCGGCCGCACTAACACGCTCATCGGCACCCGCAGTGGCCAATACACTGGCCTCGCGCCAGCCCAGCACCTGCTCGACGAACAGCCCCTTCTTCCGGCAGTACTCGGCCAGCTCAGCTTCTGCCAGGCCCAGGCTCTCAACCACCACCGCAAAGCGATCCTCGGGGCGCCAGGACTCCGGCCCACCGCCAGTCCCGGGTACAGCACGCCCCTTCGTACGGGCTTGGTTACGCCATGCGTACAAGGTCGGCTCGGCCACGCCCGTGCGCGCGCTCACCTCGGCCACCGGCAGATTGTTCGGCGGCGACATCAGTGACAGGGCGTGCTCCTTTTTTTCCTTCGAATACCTCGACATTCCTCACCTCAGCATCACCCCTGGATTGTATAAAACTACAACAACAGGGGGTGACAACTATGCTGACAGAAGGGGCCCAAGGCTGGCAATGGCCGCCGACCCTACCCGCTGTCGACGATGCTGCGCGTTCACTTCCTGCAGCAGTGGTACAGCATGTCGGATCC
>CAIPBT010000041.1 GCA_903863375.1 uncultured Ferrovum sp. | reverse complement strand
GGCTCGCCGTGATCCCGGCTGGGCCACCCAACCAGCTGCACCGAGCCGATCCGACCCTCCGCCATCCGCAGAGTGTGACCCCGCTGCCGCAGGCCATCGAGAATGCTGGCCGGCCAGCCGGCTTCAAACTGGGCATTGTCGCGCGCTGAGGTGAGGGCGAACCGCGGTGCCGCTACCGCCGCCGCCGGCGTCTCGCCAAAATCCACCAGTCGCAGCACCACCTGCAGCACCGTGGTGATGATGGTGGCGCTGCCGGGCGAGCCAAATCCGACCACCGGTCGACCCTCGCGCAGCAGCAGGGTTGGCGTCATGCTCGACCGCGGCCGCCGGAAGGGCGCGACGTCGTTCGGCGCCAACCGTGGGCTGGCAGAGGAGCTCGCCACTGCGCCGGCTGGCACCAGATTGAAATCGGTCAGTTCGTTGTTCAGCATCAGCCCCCAGCCGGGCACCATGATGCCGCTGCCCCAGGCATACTCGATGGTGCTGGTCACCACCACAATATTGCCTTGGGCATCGATCACACTGAAATGCGTGGTGTTGCGCCCCTTTTCCTCATCGCCCGGCAGCACCTCGGCGGGTGCCGCCTGCGCGCCGATCCTGGCCGCCCGCGTTTTCAGGTAGTCCGGTGCCAGAAGGTGTGTCAGGGCCACGGGGGTCTGGGTGTCATCGCCGAGATACCGCAGGCGGTCGGCCGACGCCAGACGCACCGCCTCCAGCACCTGATGCCAGGTCTGTGCGGACTGCCCGCCAAACCCGGCAGCGCCATCGCCCAGCGGAACCTGCTCAAGCATGCCGAGGGTTTGCAGCAGGGTCACGCCACCGGCCGACGGCGAAGCCGCCGTCAACACGTCCATCTGCCGGTAATGGCCAACCAATGGCGGGCGCAGACGCGCCTGGTATGCCGCGAGGTCGTCCCCGACCATGCGGCCAGCACTGCCAGGGCCGGCGCGCTCGACTTTCTGCGCGGCCACGATGGCATCGGCGAGTGCTCCGCGGTAAAACGCCGAAGGCTCGGTTGCCAGCAGGCGCAGGGTGCGCGCGAGATCCGGCTGCACCAGCCGCTCGCCTGCCTGCAGGGCCCGTCCGCCCGGCATGAAGACCGCGCGTGCCGTGAGGTCCATGCGCGCCTGCAGTCCCGGTTCAGCAAGCATCCTGCCCAGATAGGGCGCGATGCTGAACCCGGTTTCTGCCAGACGGATGGCATCGGTGAGATTGCTGGCGAAGGGCAGGCGACCCCAGCGCTGGTGTGCCAACCGGAAGGCGGCAAGGGTGCCCGGAACCCCCACCGACAGCCCGCTCACGGAGGCCTGCTGAAAACCTAGATGGCCGAACTGATCGGCACTTGCAGCACCGGGTGCAGCCTCGCGGCCATCGATGAACGATGCCGTGCCGTCGGCAGCGCGCCACACCAACAGCAGGGCCCCACCGCCAAACCCGGACGACTCGGGCTCGGTCACATTCAAGGCCGCCTGGATTGCCAGGGCAGCATCCACCGCATCGCCGCCGGCGGCCAGCGCCCGCGCCCCGGCGCGCGCGGCATCCGGCTGGCTCACGCTGACCACTCCGGCGCTGAGCCGGGCCGCCGGTGCCAGCTCAGTCACCAACGCCGGTGCCGGTGCAGGTGCAGGTGCAGGTGCAGGTGCCGACACCGACGCCGATACAGACACCTGGGCGAGGTTCTGCGCCAGCGCGGCAATATTGATCCCGCCGGTCAGCCAGACTGCCAGCAGGGCAGTGCGCTGCCACGAAGTTGCAGGCCGTTTTGTCATGAGTCGTTACACCTTTTTCAGAGTACAGGGCTGGCAGAGGCCATCCAACGGGAGTACCTTGCAATTGCAGACAGGCAGTCAGGGTAATCCCTTGGGGGCGATCGTGTTTTCCGGGCCACGGTGATGGCGGTTGCGGAAACGCCGATGGATAGACCATCCGGTCGCCCAGCTTTTTGAGCGGCCGATGCGCGGCCGCCATCCAGCGTCTTGCTTACTTGCCTTCGAGCTTCGCCTTCAGGGCCGCCAGACCTGTCTGGTAAACCCCGGTGACGGCTTTGATTGCGGCCTCATCGTTCTGCTCGGGCGGCGGATCATTGTTCGGAAAGCCCCGGTAAAACGCGCCCCGCCAGACCACCTTGCTACCAGCCCCCTCCGGCTTGACCATGATGGTCGAACTGTAGTTGGTCACCGGCAGCGCCCCACCGTCCTTGGCGCGGTACTTCAGGGTCATGGCCGCATCGTCATAAGCTTCGATGTTCTCGATCAGCTGGCCTCCGCCCTTCAGCATCAGGGTGCGGGTGGAATCCACCGCGTTGCCTGCGGTGGCGGTACTCGACTCGACGGCAGGGTGCCATTCCGCCCAGCCATTGAAATTGCCGACCAGTTTCCAGACCGCTGCGGGAGGCGCCGCAATCTCGATCTCTTCGGTCACCTTCTGGCGGGTGGGCCCATGGGCTTCGGCTGCCGGCTGCAGTGCCGTGAAGGGAAGGAAAGACAGGGCCAGCAAGCCCAGGACTGCTCTGGTGGTATGACGCATCGTGCGTACTCCTCCGTTGAAAATTCGGTTGGCCGTTATTTTTCCGACCCTGTCGGAACCGCGGCCGGGCTGGTCACAGGATCTGACGGGAATGCCCTGCAATCAGGGTGCCGCCTGCGCGGCATGCCAGACAAAATTGCCGAAGCCCCGGCTGTTGCGGCCAAGGCTGATGCGCTGGCGGATGGTCAGGGTGGCGCGGTCAATCAGGTCCAGTTCTTCATCCATCCAGCTCACCAGCAGCACCAGATCGCCCTCGACGGCGATGCCTTCCGGAAACGCCCCGGTTGGTATGGTGGCAATCACCCGGGACTGGGCCAGATCGATCACCGAGACGCTGTCGCCGTGCTGGTTGCTGACCCACAGACGGCCATCCGGCGCCCAGGCGGCGCAGTATGGCGTACGTCCGACCGCCACCGTGGCGCTGACGGCCAAGGCCGCCGTATCGACCACACTGACGTTGTCGGACTGCACATTCACCACATACAGCTGCTTTCCCTGCCCGTCCTGGGCGAGGCCGAACGGATGATCGCCCACCTGAACATGGCCGATCACCCGTGCCGAGGCCGTGTCAATCACGGCCACCCGGTTTTCATCGCGCTCAGCCACGTAGAGGCGCTTTCCGTCCGGCGCGACCAGCACGCCGGCTGGCACCTGCCCCACGGCAATCCGGTCACGCACCCGCCAGCCCGCAACATCCACCACCACCAGCTGGTTCTGAAACCAGTCCGCCACGTACACCGTGTTGCCATCCGGCGCTGCTGCCACGCCGACCGGACCGCCGCCAAGCACCAGCGACCGGGTATGGGACGGATCGGTCGCTTCGATCAGGGTCAGGGTGCGCGCATCCGGACTGGTGACAAACACCCGTTGGTGCCGGTCGTCGACAGCGACCCCGGCCGGCCCAGCCGGGACGGGCACCCGCAGGCGCTCATGGCCCCGCGCCAGATCGACCACGGAAACATCCGCACTGCCCTGGTTGGTGATGAAGGCAACACCGGCTGGCAGCGCAGACGGTCCCTTGGCATTGCCGGGAACCGGGTCGGATTTCGATGCAAGCGCCTGCCCGGCAGGTGATGCCATGCCGGGTCCAGCGACCGCCTGCGCGTGTGCAGGCCATCCCGGCATGAGAACCAGACCCAGCAGCAGGGCCGCGGCAGGCAGGAGCTTCACGCGCGTCGGTCAGGGCGGTTGCGTGCGCCGCTCCGGCGCTCTCCCGCTGCGCCGTCTTCCTGCGGCCGAACGGGTCGAACACCCATTGGCGACGTAACTGGCCGTACCGGGGCCAGCGCGGCGAGGATTGCATCCAGACGCGTCGCGAGGCCAGCGATTACCACCGGCTGATCCAGCAATCCCATGGCCTGGTTCTGCAGGGCGGCCAGGTCGGCCCGTCCGCCAGAGCGCAGGCTGTCAGCCAGTTTGCGCAGCTGCAGCGCGCGGCGCTGCGCCTGGCACTCGGGAGGAGAGGCCAGCCCCAGACCGATTTCCAGATCCAGCAGAGCGTCCGCGATGGTGCCCTGTGCCGCCTTGGCCAGCGCCAGGAAATTGGCAAGAGTGTCCGGATCCGTGCACGCCTGCAGTATCTTCACCCGTGCCTGCAGCAACTGCCCGGGCCGGCCGGTTGCCCCCGGCAGGGCAGCCAGGGCGGCCTGCAGGTGGTCCAGCTGCTCTGCTGCCAAGGGCTGACCCGCTGTGGCCAACGCCAGTTCGGCCGACGCGCACACCGCCAGACCCTCGCGCAGGCCGCGCCAGGCTTCGCTGCGAGTGCGGAACGCCACGTCTTCGGCCTGCTGCTGCGCTGCGCGTTGCTGCTGGTCCGCCGCCCGCTGGGCATCACGGGCAGAAAAGATGCTGTCGCATGCCGCCCGAAAACGCTCCCACAACGCCTGCTCGACAGCGCGCGCCAGCGGAGTGCCGCGCGAGCGGTTTTGCCATTCGGTCTGCAGGTCGCGCACCTTGGTGACCGTATCCCGTCCATCCGGCTGTTCGGCCAGCTGCTCAGCGCGACGGATCAAGGCTTCGCGCTCGGCGGCTTCGGCCGCACGCACCCCTGTCAGACGCTGGTCAAGCAGGGCGACCGCCGCGGAAAACCGCTGTTCCAAGGAGCGCGCTACCTTGCGGTCCACCGGACCAAGCGTGCGCCACGTACGCTGCAGTTCGGCAAGCGCTGGCGTGAGGGTACGCCACTCGACCGTACCGCTTTCCAGGCTGGCAACCAGCCCTTCAATGCGTGCCAGTGCTTCCTCCCGCCGGGCCTGGTTGGCAGCGCGGCGCTCGGCCTGTTGTGCGAAGTGCTCGCGAACCGGCTCCCAGGCGGTCTCGCATGCCCGGTCAAAACGCTCCCACAGGGCTTGTGGTGCGCCTCCCTCACGGCTGGCGATTTCCTGCCATTGCGCCCGCAGGGCACGGATGGACCGGCCCAGTTCATCTGGCGATAACCCGCGCCCCGGCAGGGCCTCTGCGGCTTCGCACAGATGATCGCGCGCCTGCTGGCCGCCCCAGCGCCGCCATGCGCGCAACCGCGCAATTTCTTCGGCTGCCCGGCGGATTCGGCCGCCCACGGCACCGGCTGCGCCGCCGGCCTTGCTCTGCAGCGCCGACAGGGCATTCAACTGGACTTCGGCTTCGTGCAGATGACCACTTTCCAGGGCCTGCTCCAGCGCCTCGACTGCAGCAGCGAGGGCAGCGCGCAGGGCGGCCTGGTCTTCGGTGGGAAGGTTACGGCCCTTCCGTCCGCGCGCCGCAGGCCGGTCGCTCCCGCCTCCGGCGGCCGCGTCGGTCCCGTTCGCCGGCGACGGCGCACCGGTCGACAGCGCACCGGTCGACAGTGCATCGGACGACAGCGCAGCTGCGGCGCTCTCCTGGTCGATGGCATGTCCGACAGCCGGGCCAGACGCTGGGACGTCGGGCGCTGGGACGTCAAGCGCTGGGGCAACGGCGTCAGGGGAAATGGGCACGGGGCCGTCCAGCACCGGGGCAGCGGGAACTGGGGCATCGGGAACTGGGGCATCAGGAACTGGGGCATCAGGAACTGGGGCAACCGCTTCCAGGGCAACACTGGGCGCCGGCTCGAGCGCGGCCAGGGCCTGGCTGCGCAACTGTTCGCGGCGCGCCGAGGCTTGCGCCTGCAGGCGTTCCCGCAGGATGTTGCGCGCCTGCTGGAAACGCAGGTCGGCGTCGCCATCCGCGCGCAGCGCTGCCCACACCCGCTCCAGCTCGACCATCCGGGACAGCTCGGGTTGTTCCTCGGCCGCCAGTGCCTCGGCGGTCGCCAGCCAGTGGGCCTGCATGGCAAGACGCTCGCGCTCGCGTGCGCTCGCATCCAGCCGCTCACGTGCCACCTTGAAGACCCGCTTGTCCCGACTGCGGGCCTGCTGGGCAACCTCTGCCAGCAGGGTTTCGTCGTGCAGCGCCTGCACCGCCGCAAAACGCATTTCCGGCGAACGGGCCTGCATGGCGAGGTGTGCGAGCGCCTGCGGCTGTTGCAGGCGGGCGAGCAGGGCTTCGCGCCACTCGACTGGTCCGGGTTCGCAGGCGAGGGTCAGCAGGGCAGGATCGCTGTCGGCAAGCGCGGCTGCCGCGGCGAGCCGGTCGGCCAGCGCCATCTCCGGTGCTTGGGGTGGCCTTGTTCCGGCGTGGCCCGCTGGGTTGCGGTCAATGTTGTCACGCGCCTGCCTTGCGGCGCCAGCACGCTCACGCCCTGTCGCCGGGTTTGCGGTCACGTCCGTGGCCGATGAATCGACCAGGCCACGGGGTTTGCGAAACAGGAATCCCAACATCTGCTACTGCTCCTTCACTGGATCAGGCCGGATTGGGTCCGGCTGATCATCATCGGGGTAGGACATGCCCGGCTGACCATGCGCCGACAGCAAATTATCAGACCAGTCGGTGCCGGCGGGTCGACAGACCCAGGTGCTTGTCGCCCGTTAGGGAATACCCAGCCACTTATGCGTCTGCAGGCCCAATCGCCACTGCGGATGCGCGAGGCAATAGGCCACGGCCTGCGCCATGTTTGCCCGCTGTTGCGGTCCATCCATGGGCTGCAGGATGAAATGCTCAAAGGCCAGATCGACAAACGCCTCGGGCGGGGCATCCTGCTGAGGATAAACCAGCTTGAGTTCGTTGCCGACGGTCAGCGCCAGCGGATTACGTCCTTTCGGACTGACACAGACCCAATCAAGGCCGGCCGGCGCCGACTGGGTGCCGTTGGTTTCCACAGCCACCTGCAGGTCGAGGGCGTGCAGCGCGTCGACCAGCACATCGTCGAGTTGCAGCAGAGGCTCGCCACCAGTACAGACGACGTAAGCCGACTGGCCTGCGCGCGGTCGTGCTGCAGGATCCTGGCGACCCTCCGGGGGCTTCGGCGGGGAATGCTGCGCCTGACCAGCATCCCAGCAGTCACGCACCTGCTGGGCGAGGCTGGCCGCCTGCTCGAAGCGTCCGCCCCCCGGACCGTCGGTGCCGACGAAATCCGTATCACAAAACGTGCAGGCGGCCGTCGCACGATCGCGCTCCAGTCCCGACCACAGATTGCATCCCGCAAAGCGGAGGAACACGGCGGCTCTGCCGGCCTGCGCGCCTTCGCCCTGCAGGGTGTAGAACAGTTCCTTCACGTGATAGGCCATCGCCTCAGCCCTCCGGCAGGGGCTGCAGATCGCAGCCTCCCCATTGCAGGCTGGCGCCACCACCACAGCCATCCAGGATGTCAACACGGGACAGCGCTGGCAGGGTCTGCTGCGTTCGGGCGCGGATGTAGTGCGCGATGTTCGCACCGTCTACCGTCCCGGCCTGTGCCGGTCCTGCCAGGTCGGCAATCTCATGCAGCGGATGGTGATCCAGGCGCCTGAACACAGGATCGAACAGCGCCTTCACGTCCGCGAAATCCTGTGCCCAGCCAAATTCGGCATGCAAAGGCCCCGTCAGGTACAGGCGGGTCGTGAACGTATGGCCCAGCAGGCGGCCCTGCTCGAGGGTGGCACTGTCGAGCGTGAAATCTTTCCAGATGTGATGGTGCGTGCCGTCGAAATGGGCGCCACAGCTTGCCGTCTCGTACACGGTCACCCAACACTCAGGCCCGAGGGATTCCCGCACAGCCTGCCAGATCCACACGGATAACCATTCGCTGGTCGGATTGTCCAGGCCCGGCAGGTCGTTCAGATAGCGACCATGCAGTTGCGCATGCAGGGGACGCCAGGCGTCCGCCAAGCGGTCGTGATCCGCACCCCAGCCAAGACCGCCGGCACCCAGCGGCACGTGAATCACGACACGGAATCCGTGACCGTGCACCCGCCCGCATTTGTGGCCGGCGGGCACGTGGGGCAGGCGGTGTGCTGCCTCGAAACGCCACGATGACCAAGCATGGCGACGGCCGTCGGCCGCCTGACGCACTCCCTGGCCTGGCGCGGCACGAACGGCGACCGCTGCACCGACAGGCAGTTTGCCGGCAAACCAGGCGACCAGTCCCTCATCGTCCGGATCGGCAAGACAGGCTTCCAGATCCTGATAATCCAGCGCGGCGGCCTGCTGCTGCATCTGCCTGGGCCAGTCCAGGGCAGCCGTGGCCACCGTTGGTGTGCCCGCCATCGATCCGTCCGCG
>CAIPBT010000040.1 GCA_903863375.1 uncultured Ferrovum sp. | reverse complement strand
GGACCCGACGAGTTGCCTGCCAGGGCCAGGCGCGCCGCAGCGGAAAGTGCTTGCGCAAGCCGAGTACCTGCAGCAAGGGTTGTGCCGGCCCTCCCAGATCCGGCAAGGCGGGAAAGATGGCTGGCGCGCTCGTCCCTGGCCCGCTGATCCCTGCCGCGCTCATCCCTGGCGCGCTCATCCCTGTCGCGCTCATCCCTGTCGCTCCAGGGCGCTGCGCAGTCCGTCCGCCAGCAGATTGAACGCCATCGACGTCAGGAAGATCAGCGCCCCGGGCAAGGCGGCCACCGCCGGATTGAGATAGATCGCCGAACGCAGGGTGTTGAGCATCAGACCCCATTCCGCTTCAGGCGGACGTACGCCCAGACCGAGGAAGGACAGGCCGGAGGCCAGGATCATGCTGACACTGACCAGGCCCGTGGCATAGACAAACACCGGCCCCAGCACATTGCCCAGCACGTGCTGCCAAAGGATGGCGATGGTGGATGCCCCGCTGATGCGGGCTGCATCGACATACTCCAGCCGGCGCACCTGGGTGGTGGCGCTTTCGGCAATCCGGACCACCTGCGGAATGAACACCAGGGTGAGCGCCAGGATGCTGTTGTTCAGCCCCGGGCCCAGCGCACCCGTGACGGCCACCGCCAACAGCACGGATGGAAAGGCGTAAAACACGTCCAGCACCCGCATCACGAGGGTATTGAGCCAGCCGCCGGCATAGCCGGCGACCAGACCGATGGCGGTGCCGATCCCGAAGGCAAGCGCGACTGGCGTCACTCCCATCAGTAGCGACAGCCGTCCCCCCCAGATCAGCCGGGACAGCATGTCGCGGCCGATTTCATCGGTACCTAGCGGGAAGCCCGGGCTGCCAACAGGCAACAGGCGGCGCAGCATCGACGCCTGATACGGATCGGCCGGGGCTACCCACGGAGCAAGCAAAGCCCCGCCAACAATCAGGGTCAGCAACAGCAGGCTGCCAGCACTGGCGGGGGATGCCAGCAGGCGCGCGATCAGGCTGTGCCGCCAGTGCACGGCTGGCCGGGCAGTGGCAAGCACGCCGGCCTGGACGGTGGCGAGGACAGTCATTGACGCACCATGCGCGGGTCGAGCACGGGCTGCAGCACATCGACCAGAAGGTTGAGCCCCACAAAAATCAGGCACAGCACCAGCAGCACGCCCTGCAGCAAGGGAATGTCGCGCTGGAAAATGGCGGTGTTGAGCAGAAAGCCGGTACCCGGCCAGGCAAACACCGTTTCAACCAGGATCGAGCCACCCATCAGGTAGCCCAGTTGCAGGCCGGCTACGGCCAGCACGGTGGGCGCCGCGTTACGCGCCACGTGACGCAGGATGGCGGCTTCGCCCAGACCGCGTGCCCGCAGGGCAAGCACAAACTCGCGTTGCATCAGGTCCGCCACCAGGGCACGCACGGTGCGGCTCAGGATGCCGAGCGGAATGACACACAGGGTCAGTGCCGGCAGCACCAGGTGGCGCAGGTGGTCGCCATCCCAGAGCCAATCCGCCGAGCCACCCGGTCCTGCTCCCATGGCGGGCAACCAGCCGAGCCGGACCGAAAACACAATGGTGAGCACCAGACCCAGCCAGTAATGGGGCACGCTCACACCAACCACCGACAGGGCGGTGACAAGGCGGTCCAGCGGACCGCCCGCGTGGTAGCCCGCCACGGCACCGGCCAGGCAACCGACGAGCACGCCGAGGGCAGCTGCCACGCCGGCCAGCAACAGGGTGTTGCCGACCGCCGATCGCACCTCGCCCGATACCGGCCGCCCTGTGGCAATCGAAGCTCCCAGGTCGCCCTGCACTGCCCGTTGCAGCCAGAGCAGATAGCGCACAGGTAGGGGACGGTCGAGGCCATAGGACACCTTGAGCGCCTCGATCACCTCGGCCGGCGCATCGGCCGGGGCAATCGCATTCAGCGGGTCCCCGGGGGCCAGATACACGAGCAGGAACGACACCACGGTCACACCCAGGGCAATTGGCACCGCGTACAGCAGCCGGCGCAACACGAACATCAGCATGGTTCTGGCCTCACAGGCCGATCGTGGTCAGATCCTGAAACCAGTGCTGGGCCTGGACATACTGTTTCACCTTGGGCGACAGCACATGCGGATTGGTGTCGTGCACCACCCACAGCATCAGCGCATCGTCCACCATCTGCTGGTGCACGAACGCCAGCAGCCGGTCCTGGGCCTTGGGGTCGAAGGTGGCTTTCACCTGGTCGATCGCATCATCCACCTTGGGATTGCTGTAGCCCCCCCAGTTCACACCGTTTGGTGCCACGTACTTGCTGTAGGCAAAGCGCGTCAGGGCATAGAACGGATCGGCGGTGACATAGCCCAGGTTGATGGCCGTGATGCCCTTGCCGGCATTCATGTCGGCCTTCGCGCCATTGCGCCAGTGCAGGTACAGGTTTTCCAGTTCGACCACCTCGAATTCCACCTGGATGCCGACCTCGGCCAGGCTCTGCTGGATAAACTCGTTCATCGGCAGGGACAACATCTGCCCGGTGCCGCCCTGGGCGATCAGGATCTTCGCCTTCAGCGGCTTGGCTTTCGAATAGCCAGCCTGCGTCATCAGGGCCTTGGCGGCCGCCAGGTCGTATTTGATCTCGAAAGACGGCTTGCCGAACCACGGACTGTTGGCATCCAGCTGGCCCTTAGCCGGGCTGGCCAGGCCGCCCAGCAGCTTGACGATGGCGGCCCGGTCGATGGCCAGGTTGGCGGCCTTGCGCACCCGCAGGTCAGTCCAGGGCGAACCGGGATAGGTGCTGAAGTGGTAAGGCCAGACGTGCGGGGTCACGTTCTGCACCACGCGGAACCCGCTCGCGGCAAACTGCGGCAGCACGTCGGGCGGCGGGGTCTCGATCATGTCGACCTGACCGTTGAGCAGCGCGTTGGCGCGCGTGAGCGCATCCGGAATCGGCAGCAACACCAGACGATCGACTTTGGCCAGTCGGGTCTTGTCCCAGTAGGCGGGATTGCGCACCAACTCGGCCCGCTCGCGCGGCACCAGCCGGTCCAGCCGGAAGGGCCCGGTACCCGAGGGTTGCAGCGCCACCTTTGCCCAGTCGTGGCCCAGCTTTTCCCATTGCGCCGGGCTGCCGATCAAAAACCAGGGCAGCTGGAACGGAAACAGGGCATCGATTTCCTTGGTGGTGATCTCGACCGTGTAATCGTCCACCTTGCGATAGCGCAGGATCGACGGGATGCGTGGGCGCACCTGGGCGCTCTGCTTGGCGTCGAACTGGGGCGCCTTGGTTTCCAGCACCTTCTGCAGGTTCCAGATCACGGCATCGGCGTTGAACTCGCTGCCATCATGAAACTTCACGCCGTGGCGCAGCTTGAAACGCCAGTTGCGCGGATCCTGCGGATCCGGCTTCCATTCCGTTGCCAGCCCGGGAATCAGCTTGCCCGGCCGGCTAGCGATGTTGGCCTCCCAGGCAACCAGTGGGTCGTACAGAGTATGACCGGTGAATTGGTAGCCCCCGGCACCCTTGTCCGGCTGGCCGGTGGTCAGCGGGATGTCGGCCATCGAGATGCCATAACGCACCAGACTCTCGCCGTGGGCCATCGAACAGGCCGTGACAAGCACCAGCGCCGCCAGGCCCTGCAGCGCCCGCCGCCACCGGTTTACCGTGAGCTGTCCTGCCTTGTTGCTGACCATTGGAGTTTCCTTGCAGTGGGGTACTGCTCCGTTGCAGCACACACCATGCCAGTTTTCTCCTGGTTAAGAATCTGACCGGAAACCCTTGCGCCACGGTGCCCAGAAACCTGCCACCGCCGCGGCAAGCCGATGACTGCCGCGCCCGGCCCCCAGCGGACGCTGTCTGGTGCCGTCGCCGCACCAGTTCGGTGCGGCGCACCACGATCATGCGCGGCAGGCTCTGCAGTTCCTGCGCCCGTGCGATCTGCAGGTGATGGCCGGGCACCGCCTCGTGCAGAAACAGGGCGATCGATGGTCTCCGAGAAGGCCAACGCACACCCTTCGTCGGCCGCTCGAGTCTACGCAGGCAGTGCGGCCCGGGCAATGCAGAGGCAGCAAGGCCGATGCTTGCCTGTTATGCTCCCTCCAGGGGCATGGCCTCGATACTTCCGTGATGACGTCAAAGCGCTTCTCTTTCCTGTTGCCGGCCCTGGTTCTTGCCGCCCTGCTGCTTGTGGGTGGCGCCATTGCCATGATGGCAACAGCGGAGCACCAGCTCTGGCTGCTTGCAGCGGAGACTCCGGCAACCGCCAGCGCTGCGGCGAATGCCGCGTGGCAGGTCCGACTGGCCGACTACACGGTGGGGCCGGTTGCCCTGGGCCCGATCCGTCTGGGTGCCGTCGTGCCCGGCGAGCATGCCATTGGCCAGTACACCCTCGACCTGCCGCTGCTGGTCGCTGCCGTTGCGCTGGTAGTGGCGGCCCTGCTACTGCTCTACGCCCTGCTGCTCGCCCGGCGTCACCTGCTGCGGCCCATGGGACAGCTGGCCGACCAGCAGGCAGACCAGCAGGCCACGATCCAGGAGCTGCGCCGGCAACTGGGCTATGCCCAGAATGCCGGCGAGCAGGCCGAGCTGGCTCTGCGCGAGCAGGACCGCCAGCATCGACTGACGATTGCCGCGATGCAGACAGCCGCCAACGCGGCCGCGCAGGCCGAGAGCGAAATGCGCGAACTGCTGACTGAAACCCACACCAATGCCCTGGCCGCCCAGGCGCGCGCGCGCGCCGAAGCCCTGCTGACCCTGGAGGCACAACATGCCGAAATCATGGCAGACCTGCAGGCCGGGCAGGCATCCGCGCTTGCGGCAGTCCGGCAGGCCCACCTCGACCGCCTGGCTGCGCTGCGCGACCGCCTGCGGGCCTACCGCCTGACTCCAGATACCGAGCCAGCGGCAGTCCATCCAGAACTTGTGTGCGACGACGGGCCACAGGCACTCAGCGACTTGCCACAGGATCTCGACGACCTGATCCAGAGCGCCTGCGGGGCCCTGATACCGGTACACGACCCGTTTGACCTGACAGCGGTCATCGACGCTGCCATGCAGGGCGCACTCAACAACGCCTCCCAGCTTGGACTGCCGGCCACCGTGACGCTCACGCCCGCCCAGCCGCCGACTGACCCCGTGTGGCTGCTGGGCGACCCGCAACGTCTGCGTCGCGCGCTCTGCCACCTGCTGATGGCAGCCCTGCGCCGCCAGCCGGACGCACTGCTGGAGTTGGTGTGGCAGGCCGCCCCGGGCATGGGCGCGCCCGGATACGCGACCCTGGGTGTCGAGCTGCGCAAGCGTGCTGATGCCTCCGCTGGCATGCTGCCCGTGGCCTCGACCGGGCTGCCCGATTTTGACCAAGAGATGGCGGAGCATCTGCTGATCGCGCTGGGTGCCGCCCCGAGCACTGCCGACGGTCTGCTGGATGGCTTCACCCTGACCCTGCCAACGGTCGCACCGCCACTGGCGGCTGCCCAGACCGACCATGCAACCGGCAATCGGTCTGACCACGAGACCGACAACAAGACCAGACCCGCCGGCATGGCGGAATCCGCGCATCCTGGGTTGTCCGCCCTGGGCCCGCGGGATGCTGGCGCTGACATCGTCGACTGGGTATCCGGTCGTCGTCGCGCCGGCGATGATGCCGCCCGCTATTCTCGGGTTCTGCAGGCCTTCCAGGAAGAGACCGGCACGTTGTCGACCCGCCTGCGCGCCCAGGTCTCAGCCGGTGACTGGGCTGCAGCCGCACGCATCGCACATGGTTTCCGCGGCGTGGCCGGCACGATCGGCGCACACGCCAGCCTGCTGCAGCGCGCCCAGCGGTGTGAGGAGGCGTGCGCCAGGATGCAGCCCAAGGAGAACCACATGCCATCCGATCAGGGCATGCTGGCAGCCCTTGCCACCCTCGAGGCGCTGGAAAATGCGCTGCCAGCGCTGCTAACCGCGCTGCAGGCCTATCTCGCCGAGCCGATTGATGCCGCCGAGCCCGCTGCCAGCCTTGGCACGCCGGACACTTCCGCAGACTTTGGTTGGAATGACGCTGCCACCGCAGCGCGGCTGGCTGCGCCCGCCAGCCGGCCGACGCCGGGCCAGCGTCCCCGTGTACCTGGCAGTCCGGCCCGGCAGCGCTTGCTGCATTTGCGTGACCTGCTGGCGGCGGGCGACAGCGCAGCGCTGGAATGGTGGGTCACCCAGGCCGAGAGTGCCGCAGCCTCGCTGTTCAGCCACGGCAAGGTGGCGCAGATCGTCAGCGCCCTCGACCGGTTTGCGTTCAGCGACGCCCTGAACCTGCTGGAAGATGCCCTGGGACGGCATCCGTCAGCCGATACCACCGCCCGACCGGTCCAGCACGAATCGCCGCCGTCACGCAAGTCCGAAGCGCCGCCGTCACCGGCGGCAGAAGCCCGTTCCCTCTCCCGGCCGCGCTCCGTCGCCCGCCGCGGCTGACGTGCAACGACAGACCCGGCGTGACGCTCGCGTCGCTGCCGCTGGTCACCGGTTCACCGCAGCACCCGGAAGCGCCAGCCCGTGGCCGTCGGCGCCTTGGCCGGGCCGTCCTGCTGATAGGGCACCTGCAGGTGCGATTCGGCCCAGCCAAACAGCAGGAACAGGGCTGGCATCAGGTTTTCGCCGAGATACACGGTGACCAGCGACACCAGGGCGGCAATCTGGATGCCGGCAAACGCAAACGACAGGGACGGTGTTCCAACCGGCTCCGCCATGCCAGCCTGGAACAGGCGGCCGATACCCCAGGCAAACAGACCCAAAAACAGGCTGGTGGCGATGGCGCCGTGCATCAAGGTAAGCAGCAGGAAGTAGTTGTCGATCGAAGGCATGCCAGGCACCTTCGGCCAGGTGTTGCGGCCCCACCCTAGGGGCAGCTTGTCTTCGGCGATGTTGGTGTACTTCTCCATCAGCTCCTTGCGATAGACCGCCGACTCCTGCGACTGTGTCATCACCTCGCCGGGCTTGACGTCGAGATAGGCGGTGAAGCTGGTATAGGCGATCGGCACGACCACGCAGGCCACCACCAAAACCTGGGTCATCATGGCCTTGCGTTTGTGCGAGCGGCCAATCATCACCAGCACGCCGCCGATCAGGCCGCCTAGCCAAGGTCCACGGGCCAGCGTGGCGAGTGCGAACAGCAGCAGGGCACTCGTGATCACCCGCGCCTTCGGCCACGGCAATCCCTTGCCGATACCACCGAACCGCGGCTCCCAGTAGCCTCCCCACTCCAGCCAGCGCTGCAGCCGATAGGCGCTGACCGCAATCACCCCCGCCAGGATGGCATGCGCGTAGGGACCGGCGACCCGCGCAAACCCATAACGAAAGGTGACCACCCAGCCTTCCCCCTGACCGCGGAAGAGCGGCTTCCACAGCTCCAGAAAAATGTCATAGCCGAAGCGGAATTCGTAGAGGCTGACCACCGACACGATGAACACCATCCAGACATAGCGGCGCGCCGTGGCCACGTACAGCTGCTCGGCCGGAATCACCAGCCGTGCCATCAGATACGGGGCCAGCACGGAGCAGACCGTGGCAATCGTCAGGTTCTGCGCTTCCTTGTAGCCGGCCGCCTGGTACTCGGAGGTGGCAATCACCCCGACCAGTGCCAGCACCAGGAAGTCATTGAACGTGAACCGCCAGCGGCGGACATACCGCAACAGCACCAGGGGGAACAGGCCGAATGCCACGGCCTGGTTGAAACTCAGCTTGGGAATGCCCTGCAGCGTGGTGTGGTAGGTATCGGGCAACAGCAGCAGGGCCGGCAGGTAGACCTGCAGGAATGCCTTGCCAGGCGTGCTGCGCATGGCAACCACGACCGGAATAAAAATGGCGAGAAAGACAATCGATTCCATGGAGCCGTCGGTCGGGTGCGTCGGTTGGCATCATCGCGCCAAACTGCCCCGAGAATTTTCCAAGAGTTTGCAAGGCTGACACAAAGTCCATCGCGTGGCGGGCTTTAATCTCAGCCATGCAAACCGATCCCCGCCCCCTCCTGTTGTATGTCCTGCACAGTGGCCAGATGTTTGGCACCGAACGCATGGCACTGGCCACCTTGCAAGCCCTTCCCGGCAACAGGCAGCAGCTGCTGCTGGCACCACCAGGCCCGGCCGTGGCCGAAGCGCTGCGTCTGGGCATCCCGGCCGAGGTGTTTTCCGGCACCGCAGCGCTGGCCCGCCGCATGGCGGCCCTGTTCCTGCGCCACCGTTCGGTCACGCTGATCGCCACCGGCGTCAGCCAATCGCTGATCGCCATCCTGTGCGCCAGCCTTACCCGCAGCCAGCTGCGCCATCTGCACATCGTGCATGGCGGCACCGACGAGCGCCTAAGCTATGGGCGCAAGCGGCTGCTGGCGCCCTTCGCCGTGGATTTTGTTGCCGTATCGCAATTCGTTCGCCAGCGGCTGATCGCGCACCGGGTGCCGGCGGCACGCATCCAGGTGATCGAAAATTTCCTGCCGGAGGGTGGCGAGTGGCCCCGCCGCGAGATGCCACAACAGGACATCCAGCGCCTCGCCGTGGTCTCGCGCCTGGACCCGATCAAGCGGATAGACGTGCTGCTGGGTGCCCTGGAGTCTGATCCCGCGCTGTCTGGCCTTACCGTCGATATCTTCGGGACGGGCGGTGAAGGCCCTGGCTTGCAGGCGCGTGCCGCGGCCGCCAACCTCGCGGTAAATTTCCGCGGTTTCTCGACGGACGTGCCAGGGGCCTTGGCGATGGCCGATGCCCTGGTGCACACCTGCCCGGAGGAGCCCTTCGGGCTGGCGGTGCTGGAAGCGATGCGCGCCGGCATTCCGGTGCTGGTTCCCGATACCGGGGGCCCTGCCACGTTCATCCAGCACGGCGTCAACGGCTTGCGCTACCGCAGCGGCGACAGCCGTGATCTGGCCCGACAGCTGCACGCGCTGCGCGCGATGCGGCCAGAGCGTCGCCGCGACCTGACCGAGACCGCGCAGGACACCCTGCGCACCCGGTTTGCCCGTCAGGCGCGCATCGCCGATTACCAGACGCTGCTCGCCAGCCCTTTTTCAGGAGTTTCTGCATGAATCCGCTTCCTGGCGTTTCGATTGTGGTGATCGGTCGCAACGAAGGCGATCGCCTGACCCGCTGCCTGGCCTCCGTTCAGGCCGCCTCGCGGCAGCTCGGCAACGTGGAGCTGATCTATGTCGATTCAGGATCTACCGATGACAGCCTGCGGGTTGCCCGTGCGCACGGCGCGTTGACCCTGATGTTGCGGGATGGTCAGCCCAGTGCCGCCGCCGCGCGCAACTTAGGCTGGCAGGCCGCATCGTGGCCCTTCGTGATGTTTCTCGACGGCGACACCATTCTCGACCCGGGCTTCCTGCCGGCCGCCTTGGCCGAAATGCGACAGGAAGACGTTGCCGTGGTCTGGGGCCACCGGCGCGAGCTGCAACCCATGCAGTCGGTGTATGTGCGGGTGCTTGACCTGGACTGGATCTATGCCGCGGGCGATACTGCCTTTTGCGGCGGCGATGCCCTGATGCGACTCGACGTGCTGGCCGCTGTGGGCGGCTTCGATGCCACCCTGATTGCCGGCGAAGAACCGGAGCTGTGCAGCCGCATCCGCGCCGCTGGCGGCCTGATCCGCCATGTCGACCTGGCCATGACCCTGCATGATCTGGCGATCACGACCGCCAAGGCCTGGTGGCAGCGCGCCTTCCGGGCTGGCTTTGCCTATGCTGCGGTTGCAGCCCGTCTGGCCGGCCGGGGCGACCAGCTCTGGCAGGACGAGCTGTACCGCACTCGCCGCGATGCCGTTCTGGTGCTGCTGCTCGCGCTGCTGCCCGTACCCTTGCTGCTGGTGTCGCCATGGCCGGTTCTGACCCTGACCGCCCTGCTGACGATGCCGCTGCTGCTGGTGCTGCGCAGTGCCGCGCGAGCGCGCTGGAAATCACCCGACCTGGGCACCCGGCTGCTCTACGCCGTGCATTCGCACTTGCAGAAACTGCCGATCCTGCTGGGTCAGATTGCCTACGCACGCGATGCCGCCGCCGGCCGCGCCCGTGCCGTGATCGACTACAAGAAGGTGCAGCCGCGATGAAATCCTTCCTCTCACTTGCCTTGTGGCCTGCCGCAGCCCTGACGGCTGCAATGGGTGCACCGCTTGCCCGGCTGTGGTCGTTCAGCCGCCTGCAACAAGGCCTTGGCCAACGCCTGCATCCCTCCTGCGTGGTGCTCGGCACGGCCGAACTGCGTGGCAGCCGGCGCATCCGCTGTGGTGCCAACCTCTACCTGTACCGTGAGCTGTACCTGGAAACCCAGAATGCCGGCGTGATCGAGATCGGTGACCATGTGGTGCTGTCGCGCGGGGTGCACCTGGTGGCGCATGCCGGCATCCGGATTGGTGCGGGCACCATGATCGGGGAATATGCCAGCGTGCGGGATGCCAACCACCATCATGGCAGCCAGGCTGACCTGCGCCAGTCCGGCCATCAGGCAGCCGCCATCGACATCGGGCGCCATGTCTGGATCGGACGGGGTGCCATCATCCTGCCAGGGGTGCGTATCGGGGACCACGCCGTGATCGGCGCCAATGCTGTGGTGCGCCGCGATGTGGCCGCTGGCACGGTCGTCGTCGGCGTTCCCGCCAGCCCGGTCGTCGCAAGGAAGGCGGCATGAGCCGCACCGCCCTGCTGCTCGCCGCCTATCAATGCGCTCCGGAACAAGGGTCTGCATCGCAGATCGGCTGGGAGTGGTTTGCCGGCCTGCAGCAGAAGCACGCTGTCACGCTGGTGACCCATGCGCGCAACCGGGCTGCCCTGGATGCCGCCGGCAGCCGTGCGCCGGAAACCGAAATCCTTTACATCGACACGGAATGGTTTGCCGGCCCGCTCTACCGGCTAGCCCAGCGCCTGTTCCCGTCCAGCGAACACAGCGTGTTCCTGATCGCCTCGCTGGACTATTTCCTGTACGACTTTCTCGCCTGGCGCACCCTGCGGACGCGCCAGCGCCGCGGCCAGCGTTGGGACCTGATCCATCGGGTGACTCCGGTAACCCTCGCTGCCCCAAGCTGGCTGAGTCGGCTTGGGCTTGCAGTGGTGATCGGTCCCGTCAACTGTGGCCTACAAAACCCTACCGGGTTCCAGACCATCCTGCGCCGCGACTCGAGCTGGCTGGTGCATGTGCGCGCGCTGGCCCGACTGCTCGATGGCGTGATCGGCTCGACCCGTCAGGCTGCCCACATCCTGACCGCCACCCGCGCCAGCCTGCAGGCCGTGCCGCGCCGACACCGCGACCGCTGCAGCATGATGCTGGAGAACGGCGTGCACCTCGAGCGCTACACCGATCTAGATTGGCCCGCCCATCCGGGGGCCACCCAGCCGCTACGCATGCTGTTTGTCGGTCGGCTGATTCCGGTCAAGGCCTTGGAATTCCTGTTGGAGGCCTGTGCCAACCTGATCGCCGCCGGCCAGCCGGTGGTGCTGGAAGTGGTCGGCAGCGGACCGATGGAAGCCACCTGGCGTGCCCTGGCGCAAACGCTGCGGCTGGATGAGCGTCAGGTGATCTTTCATGGCGCCCTGCCCGCCACCAGTGTCGTGGCTGCCTTGGCGCGCTGTCATGCGCTGTGCCTGCCGTCGGTGCGCGAATCGGGTGGCGCCGTGCTGTTGGAAGCCATGGCGGCAGCACGCCCAGTGATTGCGCTGAACTACGGAGGCCCGGCCGAGATCGTGGATGCGACCGTAGGTGCCCGCCTGCCCTTTGAATCGCCTGCCCAGGTGGTCCGCGACCTGACCGCCACCCTGCACGACATCGTGCAGCACCCGCAGGCTTGGCAGGCCCGCGCGGCCCGCAGTCGCCAGATCGCTGCGGAACGTTTCAGCTGGCGCGCCAAGATGAACAGCATTTCCTCCCTCTACGCCGACCTGCTTGCCAAGGAGACCCAACATGCCTGAATCCCGCCAACGCCTGGCCTATCTGCTGTGCCGCTTTCCCTCGTTCTCGCACACCTTCATCCTGCGTGAAGTGCAGGCGCTGCGCGCGCTCGGCTGGACCATCGACACCACGTCCGTGAACAGCCCCGACCTTGCGGTGATGCCGCCGGATGAGGCAGCCGCTGCCGCCAGCACATACTACGTGAAACGGCATGGCGTGCGCGGAGCGTTGCAGGCGCACGCCTCGGCCCTGATCAAGCACCCGGCAGGCTGGCTGCGCGGCCTGCGCATGGCCTTCCGTCTCGGCGGCAGCGACCCACGGCGGATGCTGCGCGGCATCGCCTATTTCACTGAAGCCCTGATGGTGGGGCGCTGGATGGCCGAGCGCGAGCACTACCATCTGCATGTGCATTTCGCCACGGCGGCTGCCAATGTTGGCATGTACGTGAAGGAAGTGTTCGCCTGCAGCCTGTCGCTGACCATCCATGGGCCCGACGAATTCTCGAAGGTCGATACGGAGTGGCTGCCCGAGAAAATCGCCGCCGCGGATTTTCTGCTTTGCATCAGCAACTTTGCCCGCAGCCAGCTGATGCGCCTCGTCCCTGCCGATCAGTGGCACAAGTTTCAGGTGGCGCGTCTGGGCGTGGATACCACCCATTTCGTGCCGGCCGAGCCGGTCGTCCCCCCCCGGGCGGCCCCGTTCCGACTGCTGTGCGTAGGCCGGCTGACCCCGGCCAAAGGCCAGCACGTGTTGGTGCAGGCGATGCAGAAACTGAAGGCGCAGGGCTATCCGATCGCGCTGACGCTAGTGGGTGCCGGCCCGGACATGGACAGCCTGGTGCGCGCCGTGGCCGCCCATGGCCTGACCGACAGCGTGCACTTCACCGGCCCGCTCGACCAGGGCGCGGTACATGCGCTGTATCGTCAATCGGACGTCTTTGTGCTGCCGAGCTTTGCGGAAGGTGTGCCGGTAGTGCTGATGGAAGCCATGGCAATGGGCGTGCCCTGTGTCAGCACGGCCATCAACGGCATTCCCGAACTGATCGACAGCGGGGCCGATGGCCTGCTGGTGCTGCCCTCGGATGTCGATGCCCTGGTACAGGCGATCATCCGGTTGATCGAAGACCCGCTGCTGCGCCTGACCCTGGCGCGCGAAGGCCGTGCCCGGGTGGTCTCGCAGTACGACCTGCGCAAGAACATCCAGCGGATGGCCGGCGTGATGCGCCAACAACTGGAGCAGCTGGCCGCATGAAGGCCCTGCTGCGCCACTTGTTGGAATGGCTCGCCATCGAGCACGGTCGGGCCGTCGGGCCGTGGCGCCGGATCTGCCAGCCGGCCGGCCAACAATGGGCGGCGTATCTGCGCCGCCATGGCGGACTCTACGCGATCGGTGACGCCTGCGTGATCCAGGCGAATGTCGTGATCACCGACCCCGCCCACCTGAGTCTGGGCAACAACGTCTGGCTGAGTGGCTGCACCCTGTTTTCGCATAATGGTGCCGCCGCCATGCTGAAGGCAGCCACCGGGCGCCAGCTCGATCAGGTCGCCCCGATCCGCATCGGCAACAACGTCTTCATCGGCCACCAGGCCGTGGTGATGCCCGGCGTCAGCATTGGGGACAACTGCATCGTGGGCAGCAATGCCGTGGTGACCCGGGATGTACCCGCCAACAGCATGGTCGGCGGGGTACCAGCCAGGTTGATCGGCCCCACCGATGCCTATCTCGAGCGTCTGGCGCAGGCTACCCATGCGCTGCCTTGGGCCGCCCATCCGGCTGTAGCAGCCGACTATTTTGGCCCGGCGCCCGCTGACCTGACGGCGCTGCGCAACCAGCATTTCTTTGGAGTTCCGCAGTGAGCAACTACCCGAATCCCTTTGCGTCGCCACTCGCTTATGACGTCGCGGTGGTGATCGTTTCCTTCAACACCAAGGAAATTCTCAGCCGCAGCCTGGCAAGCCTGGCCGGCCAGGGCGCAACCCTGAACATCCAGACCATCGTGGTCGACAATGCGTCGCATGACGGGTCTGCCGACATGGTTACCGCAGATTTTCCACATGTGGATCTGGTGCGCAGCACTGTCAACCTGGGCTTCGCAGCGGCAAACAACCTGGGCTTTACGCGCCTTGCCGCCCCCTATGTGGTACTGCTCAATCCGGATGCCTTTCTCACCCCCGGCACGCTGCAACGCGCCATCGCACAAATGCAGGCCCATCCCGAGGCTGCACTGGGTGGTGGCCAGTTGCGCGACCTGAATGGCCGGCCACAGCCGTCTGCCCGGATGTTTCCTTCCTTGCTGAACGAATTCCTGGTGTTGAGCGGCCTGTCATCGCGCTTTCCACGCTCCCGCCTGTTCGGCCGCTTCGACCGCACCTGGGCAGATCCGCAGGTGGCAAGCGAGGTCGACTGGGTTCCGGGGGCCTTCTGCATCATCCGCCGCTCGGCCCTGACCGAGATCGACGGGTTCGACGAACGCTTTTTCCTGTACTACGAGGAAGTCGACCTGTGCCGTCGCCTGCAGGCGCAGGGCTACCAGATCTGGTACTGGCCTGACCTGGTCATCGACCATATCGGCGGCGCTTCCTCGAAGACCCAGCGCGATCTGAATTTCAGTGAACACGGCTCCCAGCTCACCCTGTGGCGGCTGCGCAGCGCCATCCTGTACTACCGCAAGCACCACGGGGCCACCGTGGCCTGGCTGGTGACGGCCCTGGAGGCTGGCTGGCATCGGCTGCGCGCTGCCCGTCGCCCGGTCGGCTCACCCGGCTGGGAGAGCGCCACGCGACAGATGCAGACGGTCAATCAGGCGTGGCTCGACACTCAGGGCGGCAAGGCCAGCCCGGCACGCCCCTGGTAAGGAGAGAATGATGTTCGAACGGATCCGTGAAGACTGGCAGACGTATCAGCGCGACCCCTGGCGCCAGGGGCTGTGGGTGCTGCTGGCCTACCGTTTCGGACAGTGGCGCTACACGGTACGTCCGGCTTTCCTGCGGCCCCCGCTGTCGTTTTTCTACAAATGGCTGAAAATCTTGAGCCAGATCCTGACCGGCATCGATCTGCCCTGTGAAACCCGGATCGGACGACGCCTGCTGTTCGAACATTTCGGGGGCATCATCATCAGTGGTGACACGGTGATCGGCGATGACGTGGTGATCCGCAACGGCGTCACGCTCGGGCTGCGTCGCACCAACCAGCCAGGAGCCCCGATCATCGGCAACCGCGTCGACATCGGGACCGGGGCCAAGATCCTGGGCGCCGTGCGCATTGGCGATGACGCCGTGATCGGTGCGAATGCTGTGGTGCTGTGTGATGTGCCGGCCGGTGCTACCGCGGTCGGCATCCCGGCCCGCATCCTGCCGCGGCGACAAGCCGGAAGCGTGATCCCGTTGGCAGCAGGCGGCAGCACATCATGATGTTGTGCAGCCTGAGCCAGATCACCCATGTGCTCGATCAGGTCATGGTCAGCCGGCAGCGGGTCACCCTGCGCGTCGGCGCCAGTGCCCTGCCCTCGCGCATCCTTGCGCTTGACGTGGGCGGACGGTGTTTCCAGCTGAAGCAGCCGTGGCAGGGTGCCCCGGCCTCGCTGACCCAACCGGGAACCCCCTTTACCCTGACGGCCATGTACCAAGGGTGTCTGGTGCTGCTGACGGCAACCATTACCGAAGCGCCCCCCGGTGCAGACCCCACGACCTTATTCGCCCGCTTCCCCTCCAGCATGCAGGTTTGCGATGCCTGCGTGCTGGCCATTACCCCCTGAGCGCTCGCCCGTCTGCTCGCCGGCATGCGCATTGGCATGCTCGATGTGTTCGCCGGCGCCCGCTGACCCCTCGCCTACTGCCGGCTGGAAGCGCTTGAACAGGCGGGTCTTGACCACGCCATCGGTCGGCGCCAGATAATCGATCGAGTCCAACAGCTCGGCCATAATGTAGAGCCCGAAGCCACCGGAGGTGGCACCACTGAAATCCGGTGCCACGGTCAGATCGAGCAGCACCGGATGTCCCAGATAGAACATCTCGATCACCAGGCCGTCGGCCTGGGGCACGAAACGGAAGTCAAGGGACTCGCCGCCCACTCCCCCTTCGGTATGCACGAGGGCGTTGGTAGCGGCCTCCTGTACCGCCAGGAACAGCGACTCGGCATCTTCCCGCCCCCAGTGCGCGGTGAAATCCGCCAGGCGATGCCGCAGCAACGGCAGGGATTCGACGGCAGCCGGCAGCGACAGATAATTTGGCGAACGCCGTTCGTGCAGGCCGCGACGGGGTTCGGTGCGCAAGGGCCGCAGGCTGATCATCACCACGGTCTGGTCGTCCTGCGCAAACCCGCTATGGTCGGCAAAGCGTGTCATGTCCCGGCGCAGACATTGCAGCGCCGTCTGCGGCGGCAGCTCGGCCTCGCGGCTGGTGCGCAGCCATTGCGTGATCCGTTCCAGGCCAAATTCCTCGCCGGCCGGCGAGCGGACCTCCGAAATCCCGTCCGAATAGACCAGCAGTTGATCCCGACCGCCAATCGGCCACTGCCGCTCGGCATAGACCTCGCCCTCATCCACCCCGAGCGGCAGATTGACTCCCTCCAATGCTTCGATGGCACCGCCCTGTTCGGCGCGCACCAGCAGACCCACCGTGTGCCCGGCATTCACCACGGCGAGCGTACCGGCGTCCCGGTCGAACACGTACATGGCGAGCGTGACGAAACAGTTCATCCGGATCAGCTTGGGCGTCATCAATTGATGCAGCCGGTTGACGATATCCGCTGCGCCCGGCGTGATCCCCTGTGGCAGACGCTCGGCATGAAGCCCGGCCAGCGCCTGGTAGAAGGCATTCTTCATGGCGGCGCCGACCATGGCGGCATGCAGACCTTTGCCCATCACGTCGCCCACCAGCAGCTTGATCAGTCCAGGCCGGATCTGCGTGACCGCCATGAAGTCACCATGCAGGCCCTGCGAAGGTTCGGCAAACCAGTTCACCCAGGCACCGTTGAGGGTGTCCGGAATGTCCGACAGCAGCAGGTTGCGCTGGATCTGGAAGCCGGCCTCGACCTCGCGGGCCCGCACGTCAACCACCTCAGCCTCAGCCTGCTTGCGCGCCGATATGTCGACAAACATCCAAAGCGAGTCACGCTCCTGCTGGTCAAGCAGGGCACCACTCAGGTCTACGGAGATCTGCCGACCATCGGAACAGACCATCACCACTTCCATCCGGAAGGTTTCGCCCACGGCAAATCGCTCGAACGCCTTGGCAATCCGTGTCTGAAAGTACGCGTCGCTGGTGGCCAGGGCAGTCGGTGGCAAGCCGACCATGGCGCCCGGGCCGTAGCCAAACATGGCCTCCAGGGCTGGGTTGGCCCACAACACCCGGCCGGCGCGAAACCGCGCAATGCCGACCAGATCGGTTTCCAGCATGGTGCGCTGCTCGTCCAGCAGGCGCTGCAAACGGTCTTCCGCCTCCTTGCGCCGGTCGATGTCTTCCAGCACGGTCACGAAATGATCGGGCGCACCATCCTCGCGGCAGATCAGATGCGCTGAAAGATTGACCCAGATCGGGCTGCCATCCTTGCGCAGGAAGCGCTTCTGCACCGCATACCGCAAGGATTTTCCGGCCATCATGCGCTGGAACATCTGATCGTCTTCGACGTGGGAAGCGCGGTGATCGGGATGGGCCAGCGCCTGTGTGGTCATCGCCAGCAGTTCTTCGGCGGCATAGCCCAGGATGCGACAGTAGCGCTCATTGACCTGCAGGTGGGTGCCATCCAGTGCCACGTTGGCCACCCCCACCGGGGCGTTTTCGAAGATCGAGCGGAAGCGCTCCTCGCTCAGCTTGAGCGACTGTGCCCGTGCCTCGACCATCTGCAGCAGCGTGGCGCCGCGCCCGGAAAAGATCAGGGCTGCCGCCGTCACCATGGCGGTCAGCAACAGGCCCGGCAGCAGGCAGAGCCAGGCAAATACCGAGTTCTGGCTGGCCCGGTAAAGCGGCGTCTGCAACACTTCCACCCGCCAGTGCCGGTCACCAAATGCCACCGAAGCCACGCTGGCGAAGCTGGCGCGATCTTCAAACAACCCAGGCCAGCCTGCAGCCTGAGTGGCGGTCTCCAGGCCGGGGCTAACATACAGCTGTTCCTCGCCGGGCAGAGCGGAAGCATCCAGCAAGCGATAGGCGAGCCCCACACCATTGATGCCTTCCTGCGCCACCATGGCCAGGTCCTGGCAGCGCAATACCGCCAGAAAATAACCTTCCAGGGTAGCGCGCCGGGCGTTCAGGGAATCATGCGGTATGTCGTGCCGATAGAGCGGCACGGCAACCATCACGGCAAACTGACCGCTCTGGTCCTGTACCAGATGCAGCCGCCCACTGCTGCTCATGGCGCCACGGTCGCGGGCCAGATCGAGCATCTCGTGTCGTCGGACCTCGTACAGCATGTCGAAACCAAGCGCGGCTTCGTTGCCGGCCAGCGGTTCAACATAAGCCACCGGGGCATACTCGGCCCGCATCCCGGCGGGGTGCCGGGGTCCGCCGGGCGAACGCTCCACGATCTGATAGTCCGGCGTGACCGTGCGGCGCAGTTGTTGCTCGAGTCCCGCCCGTTCCGCCGCGGGAATCCGTGGCACCCACTCGACGGCCTGGATGCCTGGCTGGTTGACCAGCAGGTTGGCGGTGAATATGCGGAACGTGTCCGGTGTGACCTGCGCCGAAGCCTGCTGAAAACTGGCCAGGGATTGCAGCACATCTAGCGTGCGACGCAATTTGAGATCAAACGAGCGCTGCAGCACATTGGCCTGCTGCTCGAACTCATACCGTGCGCTGGCGGATTCGCCGCGGGCTGCAAAGAAGACGGCGGTCATCGCCATCCCAAAAGTGAGCAGTACCGGTGCCGTGACCATCCAGCGCCGTCCCAGCCAATGCCGGCGCGGCCGGGCCAGCCAGACCAGAACCAGCGGGGTAAAGATCACCACCCCGAACAGATTGGCGAGCCACCAGGTCACCCAGGCAAGCGGCGCAGCAGCGACGGTGAGGCGACCGCCCACCATCATCACCGCGATCATCAGGGTGGTGCCGATCAGCGGAGCCATCACGCCACCGTGCCAGAAAAAGGCCAGCACATCGCGCTCGCGAGCCAGGGCATTGGGATACTGGCCCTTGTGCTGAACCCAGCGCGCGCCCAGCCCTGCCTGCAGCGTGGCGATCGCGCCAATCCCCAGCGACACCATCACACTGGCCAAATCCTGGCCAGCCAGACCCGTGCCCTCGGTCATGCCGCTGACCAGCGTGGCGCCGATCAGGATGCCGGGCCAAACCCGCGTCCCGCCGAGCAGGATCGCCGCCAGGGCGACGGCGGCGGGCGGCCAGACCGCACTGACATGACCAGGGGGCATGACCAGTTGCAGGCCCAGAAGGCCTGCCAGTACGTAGAGCACTGCCACCAGCACGATCGGCAAGGGGTCGAGCAAGGGCAGCGTGGCGAGCACCTGTCGCAAACGACCCAGGCGACCCAGGCGGCTGGGCGGGTCTGCTCGCGTCCGGTCGGTGGCCGGCGCGTGCTGATCCGGCTGGGTCAACAGATCGCTCAAAGCCCGCCTCCCGACCCAGTCTCCAAGCTGACAGGTTCGAGCCGGTAGCCATAGCCGTACACCGAAATGATCTGCCAGCCATTCTCGGGATAGATGTTGAGCTTGCGCCGCAACCGGCTGACATGGGTATCTACGGTGCGGGTGTCGATTTCTGCCTGCAGGCCCCATAAGGCCTCCAGCATGCTCACGCGCGAGAGCAGACGCCCCGGATGCTCGAACAGGTGGCAGGCCACCTGAAATTCCTTCTGGTTCAGCTCCACGGGCTTGCCATGCAGCCGGATCTCGCGATCGGCATAATGAATTTCATAGGCGCCCAGGCGCAGCGCCTGCGCAGCACTGGCCCGAGTACGCCGACCCAGGGCCTCAATCCGCGCAATCAGCTCGAAATATTTGGGCGGCTTTACCACATAGTCGTCGGCTCCAGCCCGCAACATGCTGACGACGGCGCTCTCTGCTTCCTCCGCCGTCACCACAATCACGGGGATGTCCCAACCCAGGTTGGTTCGGATCCAGGCCAGTACCTCGGCCCCGCTGCCGTCTGGCAACCCCATGTCGATCATCAGCAGATCGAAGCGCGCCGCGTGCAGTTCGGCAAGAAAGGTGCTCACGGTAGTGTGCTGTACGAACGTGTGCTGCGCGGTCGACAACCACAGGTCGTACAGCGCGAGCTGGCTGGGGTCATCTTCGAGAATCGCGATCCGCATGGAGAATGTGCCTGGTCGGGGAAGGCCAGATCGCAGTCTAAGACAGGCCCGGGCCGTGCGCACGGGAAACCCAAATATCATGCCATTGACATTTTGCAATCCAGACACCTTTGGCCGAGTCGCCAACCGTAGCATGCAGTTCTTCCTGATCCCTGCTGCGGAGCCCCTCCATGTCACTTCAGCACCTTGCCCTGCCCCGCGCAGGCCGAATGGCGAACCTGCGCCGGCATCTGCTGCTGCGCGCCTGGGCCGCACGCCCGTTTCTGCAACATGTCGCCAAGCGCAGCCTCGACATCGGGGTGGCCTCGGGCGTGCTGCTGCTGGCAGCCCTTCCCTTGCTGTTGGTCGCCGGGTTGATCCGTGCCACCGATGGCGGGCCGGTGCTGTTCTGGCAGGACCGCATTGGCCGTCATGGCCGGACGTTCCGCTTCCCGAAATTCCGCTCGATGGTGGTCAACGCCGAAGCCCTGCAGCGCGAGCTGGATGCCCGCAACCAGCATGGCACCGGGGTCACCTTCAAGTTGCAACGCGATCCGCGCATCACCTGGATCGGCCGCATCATCCGTCGCACCAGCATCGATGAGCTGCCCCAGCTGTGGTGCGTGCTGAACGGCGACATGTCGCTGGTCGGCCCGCGGCCGCCGCTACCGCGCGAAGTGGTGCGGTATTCCCTGCACGATCGCCGGCGCCTGGAAGCGGTTCCGGGTCTGACCTGCTTCTGGCAGGTGCGCGGCCGTTCCAACATTCCCTTTCCCCAGCAGGTCGAACTGGATATCGCCTACATCGAGAGCCAGAGTCTGGCAACCGACCTGCGCGTGCTGGCCGCGACCATGCCGGCTGTCCTGACGGGCCGAGGAGCCTACTGAGATGAATCCTTCGATCTCCCTGTTGCAACGCCTGCCGATGGCTGTTCTGGACCGTATGGCCGGGGTGCTGGCCCTGCCGCTGCTCTTGCAAGCTACCCATCGGGCCAGCGTGCTAGGACTGCTGACCGGCTCGGTCACCCTGGTCGGGCCGCGGGTGCCGGCGCACCCGCGCATGGCACGCGGCCTGATCTGCCTGTGGTGGCTGCGCACCCGCAGCAACATCGACTTTGGCACCGAGGCGGAAGCCGATGCGGAATACCTGCGTGAGCGCAGCCTCCGCGGCGACCTGTCGATCCTGGCTCGGGCCATCATTGCGCGCCTGTATGGCGCCCCCCAGCAAGGGCATGATGCGTCGATCACCATCCAGCAAATCCGCCTGCTCAATCTGCGCTGTGACGAACTGCTGGACGCGATTGCCGTCACCCTGCGGCTGCGCACGCCGATGCGCATCGCTTTCGTCAACCCCGACTGCGTGAACATCGCCTCGCACGATGCGGCTTACCGTCAGTGCCTGACCGAGAGCGACTGGGTGTGCGCGGACGGCATCGGCATGAAGATTGCAGGCAACCTGCTGGGACGCCCGGTACGGCAGAACATCAATGGCACCGACCTGTTTCCCCGCCTGTGCGAGAGTCTGGCGCAAAGCGGCCATCGGCTGTTCCTGCTCGGTGGCGGCGAAGGCATCGCCGAGCAGGCGGCGAGCTGGGCGGAACAGCGCTATCCGGGGCTGGCGATTGCTGGCACCCAACATGGGTTTTTTCCGGAGAGCCACAACGAAGCGGTGATCGCCGAAATTCGCGCCAGCCGCGCCGACGTGCTGTTGGTCGCCATGGGCGCACCGCGACAAGAAAAGTGGCTGTCCGCACATTTTGCCGAGACTGGGGCCGTGCTAGGGGCCGGCGTTGGCGGCTTGTTCGATTACTATTCCGGGCGGATTCCGCGCGCCCCACAATGGTTGCGTGATGTCGGCGGCGAATGGCTGTATCGGCTGTATCAGGAACCACGCCGCCTCTGGCAACGCTATCTGGTTGGCAACGTGGTGTTCCTCGTGCGCATCTTTAGCGAACGCGTGCTGGGCAACCTGCGCAAGGAAATCCGATGAGCATCGCTACCCTTCGTCCGCCGGTTGCAGCCCCGGCCAAACCGGCGGTACTGGCCAGCTCGGCCATCCTGTTCGCCTGCTGGAATCCTCAGGATCCTCTGCAGCGAGCCCAGCAATTGGCTCCGGCCCTGCTGCCGCTGGGTGGGCGGCGCATGATCGAGCGGGTGATCGATACCTTGGTCGAGGATGGCTGCACGCGCATTGATGTGGTGGTGCGCGACCACGCCGACGCGATCCAGTCCCTGCTGGGAGACGGCACCCGCTGGGGCTGCACGCTGCATTTCCACTTCCTGCCGCCGACCACAACCACCTTGCCCACTCTGATGCGGCTGACCCCAGACCTGGATGCCCACTATCGGATTGCATCTGCCGACAGCGTGGTGCGTGTGACGACCACAGGCGACGAAGAATGGGCAGCCTGGCAGGGCAATGACTGGCTCGGTTGGGCGCGGCTCAGCGGACGCAGTTTTGCGCGCCTGACGCCGTGCTTGCTGGAACGGCAGTCAACCGTCAATGGCTTCTGGTTGCTGGATCGCGTCAATCGGGTGAACGGCCAGGTGCTGGGGGATGCGCGCTCTACGCGCGGCACCCTCGACGCCATGCGCCAGGTGCTGGCAAACGCCCAGCTCGACCCCTCGGCGCCCGCCAGCCGTCTGCCAGGACAGTCGCCCGCAGCGGGCCTCTGGATTGGTCAGGGCAGTGAAATCCATCCAACCGCCCGCCTGATCGCACCAGTCTGGATTGGTCGACATACCCTGATCCGGGCCCATGCCACCGTCGGCCCCGACTGCATGGTCAGTGATGGCTGCGTGATCGACGGCAACGCCACGCTGCGCGACAGCCTGATCCTGCCTGGCACCTACATCGGCCAGGGCATCGAATTGCACGATGCCGTAGCAGAGGGCGCCCGGTTCAGCCGCTCCGATCTGCAGGTGGCCGTCACGGTGAGCGACGGCAGCCTGCTGGACAGCGTGGCGGGACAGACCAGCCGGCCAGCCACGCCGTGGCTCGAGCGCGGCCTGGCTGGCCTGCTCTGGCTCACCACCCTGCCGTTTGCGGCGGCCTGGCGCGAATGCAAGACCGTGCGCCAGGAGTTTGCTCACCTCGATCCGGTCGACGGCAGTGCCCTGCCCTTTCCGGTGCGGATGGCCGATGGTTCTCAGCAGGCTCCCGGGCATGGCCCCGGATCCTGGCGCGCGCACTTCAGTCATGTGGTGCATCCGGCGCTGCCCGCTGTGATCCGTGGCGACCTGCGGCTGCTGGGATTGCAGCCACGGTCGGCAGCCGAACTGGCCACCCTGCCGGATTATTGGCGCAGGCTGTACCAGACCGGACGCACCGGCCTGCTCAACGAGGCCCTCCTGCTAGGGGCGGAGGGCGCCGCCGGCGACATGCGGTTCACCGGGGATGCCCTGGCGTGCGAAGCGCATGGCTGGCAGCCGGCACTGCGACTGCTGGGGGCATATGCGCGTCGGGTGCTGCAGGACTACCCCACAATGACCCGTCTTTAAGTACCATCCCCTTCCATCCCACCAGGAGTGATCGATGAAGCTCTCGTTTTCTGAATTGGCCGCCGATACGGCCATCGGCTCCTTCGCCGGCGACAACCTCGATTCCAGCAATGTGAAGGCCTTCCGCGAACAGGCGGAACCGTGGGCGGCCCGTTGCCAGACGCTGATCCTGGATCTCAGCGCGCTGAACTTTGTCGACAGTTCGGGGCTGGGCGCGCTGCTCTCGATCCTGCGCGTGATGAACGGCAAGGATGGCCAGCTGCGCCTGTTCGGCCTGTCGCGCCCGGTCCGCGCCCTGTTCGAGCTGGTGCGCATGCACCGCATCTTCCTGATCTTCAACACCCGCGAAGAAGCCCTCGAAGACCTGCCCGGCGTCTGATCGGGTGGACGAGGCCATCAATCGGGTGGGGCGCTCCTACTTCAACTATGCCCTGAACGGCATCCTGGAAACCGACGATACCGGCACGATCCTGTTGGCCAACCCGGCCGCACAGTCGATCACCGGACGGCGCAGCCGGGCCCTGCACGGATGTCGCCTCGACCAACTGATCACCTCGCCGCCGGAAGTGCTGGCGCACCATCTGGCTCTGCTTACCGAGCAGGGTATCCAGTCCAGCCATCTCACCATCGAGGACAACGGCCAGACCCGCTTGCTGCAGTTCGAGAGCATCGATCTGGGCGAAGGCCGCTGGCTGCACGTGTTCGACGACATCACCGAGCAGTACCAGCTGATGGATGCCGTTGAACAGGCTCGCCAGGCGGCGGAACAGGCGAATGCCGCCAAGAGCCTGTTCCTGGCCAACATCGGTCATGAAATCCGCACCCCCCTGAACGGGGTGATTGGCCTGACCCAGCTGGCCCTGTTGACGGCGCTGACCCCGCAACAGGAGACCTGGCTGCTCAGCATCCGGCAATCCTCAATCCAGCTATTGGGCATGCTGAACGACCTGCTGGATTTCTCGAAAATCGAAGCCGACCGGGTCGCCTTCGAGACCATTCCGTTTTCACTCGACGAGGTGCTGGATGAACTGGCCGCGCCCGCAGCGCAGGCCGCGCGCGGCAAACCAGTCGAGCTGGTCTTGCGGCTGGCGACCGATGTGCCGCGGCTGCTGGTTGGCGACCGGCTGCGGCTGGGCCAGATCCTGACCAACATCCTGGGCAATGCGATCAAGTTCACGGCCAGCGGCACCGTGGCCCTGGACGTGACGCTGGCGGCGCCGGTCGAACCGTCGCACTGTCGGCTGCAGTTCACCCTCTGGGATACCGGCATCGGCATGGATGAACCGGCCATGGCCCAGCTGTTCCGGCCATTTGCTCAGGCAGACGCCTCAACCTCGCGGCGCTTCGGTGGCACCGGCCTGGGTCTTGCCATCACCCGTCGCCTGATCGAGGGCATGGAGGGCGAAATCAGCGTGCGCAGTGCGCCCAACCAGGGCAGCGAGTTCAGGGTGACCCTGCCCTTTGCCTACGATCCGGCCACCGCCGTCCTGCCGGGATCACAGGGCCCTGCCCTGGTGCTGTCCCGCCAGACCCTGACCCGGGCAGCCATCGGCGAGATGCTGGAGCTGGAGGGGTTTCAGGTGCACCTGGCAGAACCGCCTGAGGGGCCTGGAACGTGGCAGATGGCCACAGATGACGAGGCACTGGTCTTGCTCGATGCCGACCTGATCCTGTCGGGCGCCACGGCCTTGCGCGGCCTGCTCGAGGGGGCAGGCCGGGTCATCCTGCTGGTGGATCTGGCCACTTTTGGCGAATTCGCCCATCTGCTCGGCGATCCTCCCACGGTCGAGGTGCTGGTCAAACCCTGCACGCCAGAATCGCTGCGCCGGGCGCTGCACAACCTGCATCGGCAACGTGACCAGGTCTCGCAGGGGCGCACCTCCCCGGCCGCGACCCGGCAGGAATTCCTTGGCGCCCATATCCTGGTGGCCGAAGATCACCCCATCAATCAGATGGTGATCTCTGACCTGCTCCAGCACGCCGGCATCACCGTCACCATGGCAGGCAACGGCCGCGAGGCCCTGGAGCGGCTCGCCACGGACCCGACGGGGCCAGATCTGATCCTGATGGATGTGCAGATGCCCGAGCTGGATGGCCTGGAAGCCACCCATCAGCTGCGGGCAAGCGGAGCCACCCTGCCCGTGATCGGTCTGTCGGCGGGCAGTTCGACCGAAGAACAGGCGCGCTGCCAGAACGCTGGCATGAACGATTTCCTGGCCAAGCCGATCGATCTGGATGCCCTCTGGGGGGCTCTCACCCGCTGGCTGCCAGCCCGGCCACGCGCAACGCCGCCCGATCCCGCCCCGGTGCCCGCTGACTTGCCGGCAACGCACGCGCACACCGCCGCCCCCCTGGCGACGGCTGGAGTGCCAACGGGCATCACCGCTGACGCAGGCGCAATCGACGCAGGCCAGGACTTCCCCGGGCTTGACCTGGACGACGCCTTGCCGCGTTTTCTCGGCCAACGTGCGCGGCTGCGCGCCAGCCTGCAACTGTTTCTCGAGACCGCGCCGCGGGTGCTGGCCGACCTGCGCACCGCAGTGGCCGCCGACGACCGCCGGCAGGCGCAACGCTGTGCGCACAGCCTGAAGGGAACGGCCGGGCTGTTTGGCGCGATGCGCCTGCTGCAGGCCGTGCGCGCTCTGGAACACAGCCTCGCTGCGGGCAGCGGAAGCCAGCCTGGCGAGCACCTGATCGAGCTGCAGGCGGCCCTGCAGGAGCTTGGC
>CAIPBT010000039.1 GCA_903863375.1 uncultured Ferrovum sp. | reverse complement strand
GCTGAGTCAATGTCGGCGTAGCTCTTTGCCTCACCACCAAACTTCTTCGACAGCACGATCGTGATCGCGGCCGTCAGCGTCGTCTTGCCATGGTCCACGTGACCGATCGTGCCCACGTTCACGTGCGGCTTCGTCCGTTCGAATTTGCCTTTTGCCATGTTCCTGAGTCCTTGAGAAGCGTTGGATGATGCGCCCCGGCGGCGCAGCCGGGAATGTCGATCCGGCAGCGCCGGGAATAACGGGACAGACGATCTGCCTGCCCTGCTGTTGCTGGAGCGGGCCAGAGCCCACACCCCTTGATCTGCGTTGCCAGGTCAGCCACCTGACGTACTACAGCGAGCTGGCGTACTGCCAGCCCGCAAATTTTGGAGCCCTTGACCAGGATTGAACTGGTGACCTCTCCCTTACCAAGGGAGTGCTCTGCCACTGAGCTACAAGGGCCTGAAACCTGCACAACGACCTGGAGCGGGTGAAGGGAATCGAACCCTCGTCGTAAGCTTGGAAGGCTTCTGCTCTACCATTGAGCTACACCCGCGCTGGTTACTTATCGCTCACCCTGGCGTTCGCCTGAACCAACCCGACTGACGAACCCCATTTATTCCGATCGCTTCCGGTACTTTCTGATCGCTTCCTGTACTTTCCGACCACTTCCTGTACTGCTGATGCCGCATTGGTACCTGCTGCTGTTCTGCGACAACACCCTTGGCGGGCGTTGTGGTGGTGGGGGAAGGATTCGAACCTTCGAAGGCAGAGCCGTCAGATTTACAGTCTGATCCCTTTGACCGCTCGGGAACCCCACCGGACAGAACCCAAGATTCTGTCGATAGGCGGGGCAGTTGTCAATACCTGTCAGGCAATAATCTTGGCCGGCCTCAGTAGCAGGCCACCCAGATCTGATAAGTGCCCTCTTTTCCGGCCAAAACAGCCGGGGGCGCCGGATAGGCGGCCGACTCCACCGCCAGCAAGGCTGCCTTGTCGACAGCCTGCAGCGTGCTCGACTGGACGATGCGGACAGCAGATACCACGCCGTCGCGCAAATGAAATTCGACCCGGGCCCTGCCACGGAACCCCAGCTGCCGGGCCATCGACGGCACCACAAAGGCAGCCTGGACCGCTGCCGTGAGCCGTCCGTTATAGGTCAATGTCGCCTCGGTGGTATCGACCGGCGGGGGCGGCGGCTCAGGACGGGTGGCCGCCTGCACCACGGGCTTGACCGGTTCGGCTGGTCGCGCCGCCGGCTCAGCCATGGGAGTTGGCGCCGCCAGGGGCGGCGGCGGTACCGGCGGTGGTGGTTCCGTCGCTGGCGGGGGCGGCAGATTGACGGGAGGCCGCGGCAGGTCCACCGCTTGCGGCGGCATGGGCTTGGGCGGCGGTGGCACCGGCACCTTTGGCATGGGCAGGGGTTTTGGCGGGGGTTCCGGTTTCGGGGGCGGCGGCGGATCTGGCGGAACCACCATCAACGGAATTACTGGCGGCGGGGGCACTGGTTGCCGCGACAGCAGTCCAGCCAGCAACCCGGTCACCAACAGGGTTTCGATCAGCAGGGCCCAGCCCAGTGCCCCCAGCAGCCGACCACGCACGGCATCCCGCGCACCGGCAGGCAGCTTGGCGCCGGCAGCATGCGTCGCGCCGGCTGGCGTCATGGCTGGCGTCATGGTTGGGGCGCGCGGGTGGCCAGCCCGATTTGCGTGGCCCCACCTGAGCGGACAGCATCGATCACGATCATCACCTGCTGCAGACTGGCGTCATCGCCACCCGCGATGGTGACCGCAAGCTTCGACGGCTCGGCGGCGGCATGCACGCGCTGGGTGATTGCGGCTGGCGTCGCCGGCTGACCGTCGACGAACAGCTGACCGCCGGCGTGAATCTCCACCAGCAGTTTGGGCGGCGGTATGGTGGCCGCCGTGCTGCTGGTGGGAAGTTTCGAGACATGCCCGCTGGAAGGAATCATCCGCAGGGTGAGCATGGCAAAAAAGACGAGCAGGAACAGCATGATGTCGATCATCGGAATGATCTCGATGCGGGCCTTGCGCGTTTCGAAATACCGCATGGTCGACTCCGCTCAGGCGCGCTGCAACGCAACAGCGGGACGGGTACCGACGCCAAAACGACGGTTCAGCAGCATCACCTTGAGGGTTTCCATCTGATGCACGATGACCCGCACCTTGGTGTTGAGCAGATTGAAAAAGAACAGACCGATCATGGCAATCAGCAGGCCACTGGCGGTGGCCAGCAGGGCCTCGGCGATCCCGCCGGTCACCTGCCCGGCCCCATTCTGGATGTCCCCGAGAACCGAAAAGGCCCCGAACATGCCGATGATGGTGCCGAACAGCCCCAGCAGCGGCGCCAGCGTGATCACGGTATCGAGCACCCAAAGCTTGCGGTCCAGCATCGGCACCTCATGCATCAGCACCTCCTCCAGATGTCCGGCAGCCGCTTCCGGCGTGCTGTCTGCGCGCTCTTCCAGCGACGTGTGGAACAGGTTGACGTGAGGCAGATCGGCGTGCTGCTGCGCCGCCTGGACCAGGATCTCGGCGCGCAGGGCGTCATGGCCAGCCAGCAGGCGGATCAGGGCAGCGCCGCCGCTTTCCATGCTCGAGAGATGGCGAAGGCGTTCGATGATCACGGTCAGTTCGACCAACATCAGCACAGCCATCAGGTAGAGCGTACCACCGGAGCTGTTGGCGATTTGCAGCAGTTTGGCGAAGGACATCGCGGCGTTCCTCGAAAAAACGGAAAAACCCCCCGCCCTCCGGCGGGGGGTTGGGCAGCCAGCCGCAGCTGGCCAGGATCCATGACGCAGGCCGGGGTTACCCCTTAGAAGTCCGCCTTGACCGACAGCATGTAGCTGCGCGGTGCCTGGTAGGTCACCTGATCAGCCGGCGACGGCGTGTTGCCGGCTGGCGTGATCGAGGTCAATGCCTGCCGGTTGGCCACGTTGAACACGCTCACCTGGGTGATCACCTGCTTGAAGGTCGAATTGGGCAACACCAGGGTATAAGAGGCGTTCAGGTCGGCCGTGTTGTAGGCATCGATCTTGAAGGTCTCATCCGGGGCGGCGTACTGGTCACCAATGTGCTTGATGATCAGCGATGCCTTGTAGGGCCCTTGGGCGAAGATCAGCCCGGCGCCAATATTGTTCTTCGGCGCATTGGCGACCTGACCGTAGTAGCCGTTGATGTTGCCGGTCTTGTAGGTGGCCGTGTTGATCGCACCGTTCAGGTAGCCGGTCAGGCCATAGCCGAACACATAAGTGGCCTCGGCCTCGAAGCCCTTGTACACCGTGCCGCCGATGTTGCCGTAGGTGGTTGGCACCAACCCGGGCAGCGGGCCCTGCTGGTTGTCGAAATCGATGTAGTAGATGTCCGCGTCGGCGGTGAAACCGTCATCCTTGTGCACCACGCCCAGCTGGTAATTGCGGGTGTGCTGCGGATCGGAGTCCTTGGCCGGAACATCGCTGTTCTGCAGGGTGGACAAGGCCGGCACCAGGAAGCCCTTGGCAAACTGGGCATAGACCGAATCATGGCTGCCAAGCAGCTGGGTGACGGTCAGGAATGGCAGGCGATCCTGGAACGTCGCACCGTAGGTCTGCTGCCCACCTTTGCCCTGGTTGGCCTGGGCATCTACCCCGCGCACGAAATGCACGTACTTCAGGCCCGGTGTGACCGTCAGCCCCTCAGCGGCGGCCCATTCGAATTCGGCGAAGGGCTGCTCCTGATTCCACGAAGAATTCTGGATGAAGGCCTTCGGAAATTTGCCACCGGCCCCGGCGGCTGCGATCAGCGCCGGCGTACCCAGGGTGTTCAGGCCGTTCGACACATCGGCCGACAGGTTGTGGCGTTCGGTATCGGCGTGTTCCAGCCAGATGCCAAAGCGCGCCAGGCCGTAACGGGTCTGCTGGGTGGCCTTGAAGATGTCGCCCCAGACACGGTACTGGTTCAGTTTGTCGTAACCGGCAATGCCATTGGCCGGGAAGGTGCCGGCCGCCAGTTCACCGTCGCAGCCCTTGGCCGGGTTGGTGCTGGGCAGGGGGTAGACCGACGTGTCGCAACCGGCCATGGTCTTGTTGTTGTAGGCGTAGGTGTACGTGTTGTTGTCGGTTTCGAAGCCATTGCCCCAATCACTCTGGAAGCGCAGGTATTCCATGTCCGACTGCTTGTGCACCGTGTTGTAGGCATAGAAGCCCTGGCTGGTGGGATCGGCGTTCAGCAGGTAGTTCTTGCCGAAAGCTGCCACCTGCGCAACGGTTGGGCCGTTCACGCTGTCCGGCAGGTTGCTGTTCAGGTCGTTGAACGTGCCAAACACGGTCATCAGGGTGGACTCCCCGACGGCGCGCTGGAATTTGGCCAGGAAGTCCTGGTTCTTGATATTGGCAAAGCTTTGGTACCCGGCGCTGTCCAGGTTCTGGAAATTCAGCTGCAGGGTGGCATCGCCCAGATCCTTCATGCGACCGCTTTCATACGCCACGCCGCCGAGGCGGGTGTTCCAGGTGCCAAACGAGCCGTAGAGGGTGGTCTTCTGCTCGGCCAGCGGGGTCTTCGAGAGCAGCGCAACGGTGCCACCGAAGGTGGCCTGACCGAGGTTGCTGGCGTTGCCGGGGCCACGCTCCACCACCACACCGCCGATCACCTGCGCGGGGAAGTAGGAAATCGAGTGGTGGGTGGGGTCATTGGTATCGCCAAACGGAATGCCGTCGAAGGTGATGTTGTACTGGCCGTCCTGAAAGCCGCGCAGCGTGGCCTTCGCGCCATCGCTCAAGCCGGGGCCGTTTGGCGACGGCTGGGTCACCACGCTGGGGGTGATCGCGATGATCGAGAAATAATCCCCGGTCGGGGCGACCGAGTTCTCGATGAAGGCGCGCGACACGATGGCCTGCGGCTCGCCGATCTTCAGGTTGGACTGGGACGGCGAGACCGCGGCGGCACTGCCCTCATTCACAAACACATCGACCGTTTTGCCAGCGCCGGCCGCACCGCCAATGGTGCCCAGGTCAACGGTGTTGTCGGCGGCATACAGGGGGCTGGCTGCCATCACGCTGATGGCAAATAACACCGACTGGCTGGTCAGACTGAGGGAATGGCGTGCGTTCACGAGCGTTTTCCTGTGGTGGGGGACAAAGGCATGGGGTCGGATGAGATCGACCGATGGCGCATCATTCCCCCTTGAGATGACAGGGACGTTTCACCCCAGGGTCAATAAGGCCTTTCGTGTGGCTTTGCCGCAAAACCGTCGCTTTTTTGCAACAGCCGGGCGCAGAGCCGCCCAAACAGAAAGGGCCTGACGTGGTCAGGCCCGCACAATGGCGCGACTGGCAGGGGCAGCCGATGGGATGGCAGGCCGCATCGGCAGATGGATCAGGGGCGCGCCGCCTGCAGCTCAACGGCATCCAGACGCCGGGTGGCGCTGAAGTCCTGATCAAATCCCCAGGTCTGCAGTTCGACCCGACCACTGCGATGAACCTGTACCTGAGCCCAGGCGTAGGTCAGGTCGGTCGCCGGATGACGGGTGACACCGGTTTTCTTCTTGCTGCCGCCGGCGGAGAACGGCGACCCGCCCGAGCCCACGATCACCTGCCAGGCCGGCTTTCCTTGCGCCAGCGCTGGCTGTTCGATGTGATAGATGTGCTGGTGGCCGCAGAAATAGGTGCCGCCGTAGCGGTTGACCAGGTCCCAGAACTGGTCACGGTTGCCGCCCGGGGCACCGTCGGCGAAGCCATCCGGGGTCGCCGTGTCGGCGTATGTATAGCTGAACGGGGGCTTGTGACCAAACAGGAAGAGGTGTTTCATCTGCCGCCGCTGGAAGGCGGATGCCAGATCCTGGGCCAGCCACTGCACCGCCACGCTGCCGTCATGACCGACCGGGTCGGTATCGAGCACGACGAAGTGGGTGTCCCCGACATCAAAACTGTAAGTCAGCTGCCGCTGACTGCCGCCGAAGCCGTCCAGCACCGCCGGATCGGCGATGGCGGGTTCGGCAGCATCCCCGGAGTAGTGGGTGGCCGGCTGCCCCACCACGGCCTGGAAGCGCCGCGCATCCAGAATCAGGTCACCCATATTGGCGCGCCACAAGGCTTCGTTGGCGGGCTGCGCCTTCTTCCCGAGTCCCTTGTCCTGCACCTCATGGTTGCCGTGCACCGGCACCACATATGTACCGGTCTCGAACATGTTGGCCACCATGCCGCGCCAGTAGGCGTAACACGCATAGAACTGCGTGT
>CAIPBT010000038.1 GCA_903863375.1 uncultured Ferrovum sp. | reverse complement strand
CAAGGCCAGCAAGGCCGTCTTCAAAGGTGATACCCCCGTCAGCCTGGAAGGCAACCTGACCCTGAAGGGCGTGACCAAGCCAGTCACGTTGGCGATCACTCACTTTCATTGCATGCAGCATCCGATGCTGAAGAAGGATGCATGTGGCGCCGATGCCGAAGCCAAGGTCAAGCGCACCGACTTCAACATGGGCAAGAACGCTCCCTATGTGGGGGATGAAGTGACGATCTCGATTGCGGTAGAGTCGGTCAAGAAATAATTCCCCGGGGGGAGGCCATGCGCATCCTGGTCGTAGAAGATGATCCCGCCATCGCGGAAGCGGTGGTGGGTGCCCTGCGGCTTGCCGGGCACGAGGTGGACCACACCGAACGGGGCGAACCCGTGGTGCGTTCCGTCGAGAAGGATCACTACGACGTGGCGGTGCTGGACCTCGGGTTGCCCGGGCTTGACGGCATGACGGTGCTGCGCGATCTGCGCAGCAGCAAGCTATCTATCCCGGTACTGGTACTGACCGCGCGCGATGCCATCGAGGATCGCGTGCGCGGCCTGGAGGAGGGGGCGGACGACTACATGGTCAAACCCTTCGCCCTGCCGGAAATGTTGGCGCGCATCAACGCGCTGCACCGCCGCTGGCTGAGCACCCGGGGTGACCGGCTGAGCAATGGCCTGCTGGTGCTCGAGCTGGCCTCGCGCCGGGCTACCCTGGCCGGCAACCCGCTCGACCTGCCCACCCGCGAATGGCAGGTGCTGGAATGCCTGATGCGCCGCCTGGAAAAGGTGGTGAGCAAGGAAGAAATCAATGCCGCGCTGGCCCGGGATGCCGAGGTGCTCTCTGACAACGCGGTGGAAGTGTATGTGTCGCGCCTGCGCGCCAAGCTCGACCAGTCCGGCATCCGCATCCGTACCGTGCGGGGCTTCGGCTATCTGCTCGAGGCGGCCAACTGAGCGAGGCGCTGTTCGGCGGATTGAGCAGCCTGCGTGGTCGGTTGCTGCGCGGTCTGCTGCCGCCGGTATTCCTGTTCATTCTGGCGTCGGCCGTCCTGCCCTACATGTTGGCCCTGCAGCCGGCCGAAGAAGCCTTCGACCGCGCGCTCGGTGATGGCGCGTACGCCATTGCCACCATGATCTTCAGCACGCCGCCCGACAAGGTGGTGGTGGACCGGCAGGCCGAGGGCGCCATCCGAACCGATTCGCTCGACCAGATCCTGTTCTCGGTCAGCGGGCCGAACGGCGTGCTGCTGGCAGGGGACAGTGCCCTGACCACGGCAGTGCGTCCTCCTCTGGCGCCAAATCCCTGGATCCACACCGACACAAGCGGCGCCGAACCCCTGCGCATGTTCAGTCTGGTGGCGCCGTGTGGCGGCGCGCGCTGCGATATCCGGATCGCCGAGACCCTGCACAAACGCGATGCCCTGCGGCGGGCGGCCCTGCTGTCGGCGCTGGTACCAGAGTTGCTACTGAGCGTGTTCATGGTGCTGTTTGTCTATTTCGGCGTCCGCCGCGCCCTGGCGCCGCTGCAGTCATACACCTCCAACCTGCTGCAGGTGGAAGAGTCGGGTTGGCGCATGCTCGATCCTGGCGAGGCGGTGCAGGAAGTGCGTCCCCTGATCCTCGCCCTGAACCGGGCTGCCAGTCGCCTGCGCAGCGCAGCCGACAGTCAGCAGCGCTTTCTCTCGACCGCCGCCCATCAGCTGCGCACGCCCCTGGCGGGACTGAAGGGGGCAGCCGATCTGGCGCGGCTGTCCCACAACCCCGATCAAGTGAAATACCTGCTGGGGCAACTCAGCCATTCCGCCGACCGGGTGGCTCGGCTAGCCAGCCAGCTGCTGGCCCTGGCGCGCTCCGAGCCGCACGTGCAGAACCCGGAACAGCGCCGGGCCTGCGACCTTGCCGAACTCGCACAAGACCTGATCGAAGAGGCTGTGCGTCAGGCGGCAGCGTCCGACATCGACATCGGCTTCGAGTTGACAGCCGCGCCCTTGCAAGGACACCCCCTGCTGCTGCGCGAACTGATTGCCAACCTGGTCGACAACGCGATTCGCTACACACCGGCCGGCGGCAGCGTCACGGTACGCACCGGTTGTGGCGCATCGCCGCAACCAGCGTTCGTTGGAAGGGGCGAGTTGGCCGCGTTAGAGGGTGCCGATGCACCACGCGAATCGGGTGGGCACAGCATGCCGCTCGCTGCGGGCGGGCCATGGACGACGCCGGAATCGGGAGAGATTCCGCCGATGCCGGCCGCCGCGGCGACCGTGCCCTTGCCTGCTGTCGCGCCGCGGGGACTTTGCTGGGTGGAGGTGGTGGACGATGGCCCCGGCATTCCGGCCCATCTGCGCGACATGGTGCTTGGTCGGTTTGTCCGGCTGCCCGGCACAACCGGCGAGGGCAGCGGCCTGGGGCTGGCGATCGTCAAGGAAATCTGCGAATCCCATGCGGCAACGCTGACCATGAGCGATGCCCTCCTGTGTCAGCCTTGTCCGGCTGAGGACGGCCGCGTTGCCTCCCTCCTTGGCCTGCGCGGTCAGCGACCGGGACTGCGGATTCGCGT
>CAIPBT010000037.1 GCA_903863375.1 uncultured Ferrovum sp. | reverse complement strand
TTCAACCTGCAAACCCTGCCCGGACGGGATTTCCCGCAGATTTCGCTGAATGCAGAAACCGGTGCCAGCTTCAGCCTGCCGCAAGGCGTGCTGCGCAAGCTGCTCGAGCGCGTGCAGTTCGCGATGGCCGTGCAGGACATCCGGTTTTATCTGAACGGCACCCTGCTGTCTGTGGCTGGCGGCAAACTGACGGTGGTGGCCACCGATGGCCATCGCCTCAGCTACACCCAGCAGGACCTGCCCGACGTGACCGCCACGGCAGACGTGATCGTGCCGCGCAAGAGTGTGCAGGAACTGATCAAGCTGCTGCAGCCGGTGGACGACCCAGTACAGGTCACCCTGCACGGCAACCAGGTGCGGTTCGAATTCGGCAGCATCGATCTGGTTACCAAGGTGATCGATGGCAAGTTCCCGGATTACCAACGGGTGATCCCGGCCAACCACACCAAAGTGGTGGAAGTTGACCGTGTGCTCCTGCAGCAGGCGCTGCAACGCGCGGCAATCCTGTCGAACGAAAAAATCCGGGGGGTGCGCCTGATGCTGACCAAGGACAGCCTGGCGGTTGTCTGTACCAACAACGAGCAGGAGGAAGCCACGGAGGAACTGGAAGTCGCGTATAATCAAGAGCCTCTCGACATTGGCTTCAACATCGCTTATCTGCTGGACGTGTTGGCACACCTCTCAACGGAACAGGTGGCCTGCCACTTCGGCGACACCAACAGCAGTGTGTTGATGACGGTACCGGGACAGGAAGATTTCAAGTACGTCGTGATGCCGATGCGCATCTGAACTCGCAGCACTGCAGGACCACCAAATTGACCGAAGCGCATAACCCCAGTACCGACTACACCTCCGACAACATCAAGGTTCTGAAGGGACTGGAGGCCGTGCGCAAGCGGCCAGGCATGTACATCGGCGACACCCACGATGGCACAGGCCTGCACCACATGGTGTTCGAGGTGGTCGACAACGCCATCGACGAAGCGCTGGCCGGTCATTGCAACGAGATTCACGTCACCATCCACACCGACAACAGCATCACCGTGACGGACAACGGTCGGGGCATTCCCACCGACATCCATCCGGAAGAGGGCCGGTCGGCTGCCGAAGTGATCATGACGATCCTGCATGCCGGTGGTAAGTTTGACGGCAATTCCTACAAGATTTCCGGCGGCCTGCACGGCGTGGGGGTCTCGGTGGTGAACGCCTTGTCCGAGTGGCTGCGCCTGACCATCCGGCGCGAGGGCAAGGTGCACACCATGGAATTCCGCCATGGCGATGCCGTGGCACCGCTCGCCGTGACTGGCACGACCGAAAAGCGCGGTACCGAAGTGCATTTCATGCCCTCGGTGGAAACCTTCCTGCATGTCGAGTTCCATTACGACATCCTGGCCAAGCGCCTGCGCGAACTGAGCTTCCTGAACAACGGCGTGAACATCAGCCTGCACGACCAGCGCGCCGGCAAGGAAGAAAACTTCAGCTTCAACGGCGGCGTGCGCGGCTTTGTCGACTATCTGAACCGCAACAAGGCCGTGCTGCACCCGGGCATTTTTCACGCCGTCGGCGAGAAGGATGGCATCACGGTGGAAGTGGCCATGCAGTGGAACGACTCCTATCAGGAGTCGGTGCTGTGTTTCACCAACAATATCCCCCAGCGCGACGGCGGTACCCACCTGACGGCCCTGCGCGCCGCCATGACGCGCACGCTGAACGCCTACATCGAAAGCCATGAGCTGGCGAAGAAGGCCAAGGTCGAGACCACCGGTGATGACATGCGCGAGGGCCTGATGTGCGTGCTGTCGGTGAAGGTGCCCGACCCGAAGTTTTCCTCGCAGACCAAGGACAAGCTGGTGTCTTCGGAAGTGCGACCGGTGGTCGAGGAAGTGGTGGCGGCCAAGCTGGCCGAATTCCTGCTCGAAAAGCCGGTGGAAGCCAAACTGATCGTCGGCAAGATCATCGAAGCCGCACGCGCCCGTGAGGCGGCGCGCAAGGCACGCGAAATGACCCGCCGCAAGGGCGTGCTCGATGGCCTGGGCCTGCCCGGCAAGTTGGCTGACTGCCAGGAAAAGGACCCCGCCCAGTGTGAGCTCTACCTGGTCGAGGGTGACTCGGCAGGCGGCTCTGCCAAACAGGGTCGCGACCGGCGCTTCCAGGCCATCCTGCCGCTGAAGGGCAAGATACTCAACGTCGAGCGCGCCCGCTTTGACAAGCTGGTCAGCAGCCAGGAAATCGTCACCCTAATCACCGCGCTCGGCACCGGCATCGGCAAGGACGAATATTCCGCTGACAAGCTGCGTTACCACCGCATCATCATCATGACGGATGCTGACGTGGACGGATCGCATATCCGTACCCTGCTGCTGACGTTCTTCTACCGTCAGATGCCGGAGCTGGTCGAGCGCGGGCATATCTACATCGCCCAGCCGCCACTGTACAAGGTGAAGCACGGCAAGAAAGAGCAGTACATCAAGGATGACTTCGAACTGAAGCAGTTCCTGCTGCGGCAAGGCCTGGAAGGCGCCGAACTGCTGCCCGCCACCGGGTCAGTGCCCGTCGTGGGCGAGGCGCTGGAAGCGATTGCCCGCGAATACCTGCTCGCCGAAGCGGTGATCGAGCGGCTATCGCGCGTGCTGGAAACCCAGGTACTGCACGCCTTGATGCAGCTCGACCGGATCAGCCTGAGTACCCTGGACGCTGCCAACGATGCCGCCGACCGCCTGGCCAAGATCATCGACAGCCGCGAAATGCGCATCAATGTGCTGCCCGATACCCGCCTGGATGGTTACAAGCTCGACATCGAGCGGCACATCCATGGCAACGCCTATCACTCCACCCTGGATGCCGACTTCGTCGAGAGCGGTGATTACGGTCAGATCCTGAAATCCGGCCAGGTGCTGCAGGGCCTGCTGGGTGAAGGGGCGCAGATCAGCCGGGGTGAGAAGCGCAGCGCCATCTTCTCGTTCAAGCAAGGCCTGGACTGGCTGCTCGAGGATGTCCGCCGCAACATGAGCATCCAGCGCTACAAGGGCCTGGGGGAAATGAACCCCGAACAACTGTGGGAAACCACCATGGACCCCACCACGCGCCGCCTGCTGCGAGTGCAGATCGACGATGCCATCACCAGCGACGAGATCTTCACCACCCTGATGGGTGACGAAGTGGAACCGCGCCGGGCCTTCATTGAGACCAATGCGCTGGGTGTGACCAATCTGGATATCTGACACCGTGTCGGCGCGCGCCTGCGGGCGTAAGCGGTGAGTTCCGTCGCGCCCGACACGGTTCCTGATGTCCTGTTGGTGGCCTTCGCGGTGGCAGCGCTCACCGCGCTGACCAGCCTGATCGCCCGTCGGCTGCGGATACCACAGCCTTTTTTGCTGGTGATCGTAGGGGCCTGCGTGGCCTTTGTGCCCGGGGTGCCGGTCCACGAGATGGACCCGGATCTGGTCTTATTGCTGCTGTTGCCGCCCTTGCTGTACGCCGCCGGCGTGAGCATGAGCTGGCGCGGATTCCGGGACAACCTGCGTCCCATCCTGATGCTCGCGATTGGTTGCGTGCTGTTCACGGCGTCGGCCGTGGCAGCCGCCTGCCACTACCTGTTGGGCATTCCGTGGGCCGTCGGCCTGGTTCTCGGTGCTGTGGTCTCGCCGCCGGATGCCGTGGCACCGATGGCTATTGCCAAGCGGCTGTCGGTCCCCAAACGCCTGTTGACCATCCTGGAGGGCGAGGGCCTGGTCAATGACGCCACCGCCCTGATCCTGTTCAGCTTTGCGGTGCATGCGGTGGTTTCGGGCAGCATGTCGTCCATCCCACAGGCCGGGCTCAGCTTCCTGGCGATTGCAGGTGCCGAGATCGCTTGGGGCCTGGTTCTGGCTTCCACCCTGCTGTATCTGCGTTGTCGGGCAGACGACGCCGAAGTGGAAATGATCCTTGCCCTGCTGACGCCGTTCATCGCCTTCTGGCCACCCCATTTTCTGGGGGGTTCGGGCGTGTTGGCTGCGGTCACCGCTGGGCTCTACACCAGTCGCCATGGACCCCGGCTGATTTCCTCGAAAACCCGGCTGCAGGGCTTTTTCGTCTGGGGTCTTGCCATTTACCTGATCGATGGGGTGGTGTTTTTCCTGACCGGCCTGCAGGCGCGTTTGGTAGCCGACAGTTATGCCACCGGGCGCTGGCAGCACATGATCGCGGCGGCGGTGATCACCACCGTGGTGGTGATCGTGATCCGTTTTGTCTGGGTGTTTCCGGCCTCGTACGTGCCCAGACCGCGCCGCCTGCGGGAGATGGAAGCCGCGCCCACTTGGCAAGGCACCTTTCTGGTGGCGTTCACGGGCATCCGCGGGGCGATGTCCCTGGTCGCTGCACTGTCGATTCCCAATCTGGCCGGTGCCGTACCATTTCCCGACCGCGATCTGATCCTGTTCGTGACTTTCTGCGTGATCCTGTTTTCCCTGATCGGTCAGGGCGCCCTGTTGCCGAAGGTCATCCAGTGGCTGGGCCTCGATCATGCCGGCAACAATGAGGCCACGCTCGCCCGTAACCATGAGCTTGCCGCGCGGCTTGCTGCCATCGACAGCGCTTTGGGTCGGCTCAGCGCGCTGGAAACCCATGGCGTCGATCCAGCAACGGCTGATCAGTTGCGTCGCGCCCACGAAGATCGCCGGCTGCATTTCTTGGCCACCGCCGGTCAAACGAACAACAGCCCCGACGTCGAGACCCGGACGGCCGTCGCGGCGTCCGTCCAACTGCAGATGCTGGCGGCAGAGCGTCAGACCATCACCAACCGTCATGCCCAAGGCCGCCTGAATGACGATGCCCGACAGCGCATCGAGCGGGAACTGGATCTGGAGGAGGCGCGCCTGCTGCACGCTGCCGAAAGCGCTGGCGGTCCAGGCACGCGCGCGGCCATCCAGCTGATCTGAACAGGGAAGGAAGTCCGTCATGGCGTCTGGCGCCAGCGACGAGCGGGTCGACTGGTAAACTATGACTTTGATCGGAAGGAAGCGCCATGGCCTCCCTGCGTGACCAGTTTCTGAAAGCCGGTCTGATCGACCAGAAAAAGGTGCGGTCGGCCGTGCAGGAAAAAAGCATCCAGAGCAAGGTTGCCAAGCAGACCGGCACCGAGCCGGTGGATGTCGCCCAGCAGGCGGCGCAGGAGGCCCAGCGTCTGAAGGCCGAACGCGCCCGCGAACTCAACGCCCAGCGCGATGCCGCTGCCCGGCAAAAGGCGATCGCCGCGCAGATCGCGCAGATGGTGCAGCAGAGCCGGCAGGACAAGGGCCGCGGCGACATCGCCTACAACTTCACCCATGGCGACAAGATCAAGCGCATTCATGTCTCGCCAGCGGTGCAGGAGCATCTGGTGGCCGGGCGGCTGATCATCGTGTGTCAGGGCGAGGTGATAGACCTGGTACCGCGCCGCATCGCCGACAAGATCGCGGAACGCGATCCGAGTCTGGTGGTGCAGGTGCACCGGTCGGCAGCCGTGGCTGCCGAGGATGACCCCTATGCTGCCTACCAGGTACCCGATGACCTGATGTGGTGAGAGCGCTTCAGCAGCGCTCCATCATGCCCAGCAGATAACCTCCTCCTGCCGGATCAAGCCGGGCCGAGACATGTACCCGGCGGCTGCCACCATTGTGATCGAGCAGATCGAGATCGGTCCGCTCGACCCTTCCCTCTTCCAGCACCGCAAACAGCACGGTGCGTAACAGCGGAACGCTGTCTGGTACCAGATACCGCACTAGCGCCCGGCCGACCATGACCTGCCGTTCAACCCGCAGCAGGTTGGCGGCCGCCGGATTGAGCTCCTGGATCAGGAGCTGACGATCGAGGGTCAGATACCCGCTGGGGGCATATTCGAAGAGTTCAACGTGCCGCTGCAGCGAGCGTTCCAGTTCGGCCCTGGCCTGACGCAGCTCCTCATCCTGCAGATCGACTTCCACCTGATGCACTTGCAGCTCATGCAACAGGGCCAGCGCCTTTGCCGCGGTGGCGGGGGTGGAAGCCAGTTCAAACAGCACGCGCAAGGCATCGGACGCATCCGGTAGCGGTGGGGCATTGCCAACAGACACCGACAGCTGAGCCTGCGCCAGGGACCGCAACCTGGCATGACGCAGTGACCGGTCTGAAAGGGTGTTCATGATGCGGCTCTGGTAATGGAAAAAGATGTTGGCCGGGCAATGCCGGCTGGCGACCAAGGCAGGCGATGGCCAGCCATCAGGCTTTTCGCAACCGGGATTCGAGTTCCTTGGCGGCCGTGATGTCGACAAAGGTGATCACCGCGCCCTGAATCACATTGCTCACGGTGCGGTACGGCATGATGCGCACTTTGAACCAGTGCCCATCGTTCGTCGAGACTTCCTTTTCGCAGAACACCAGCGTGCGCAAGGTCTCCATGGCATCGATGCGGAAATCGCCATAGTCCAGCGTGGTGGCCAGATCACTGAGCGGACGCCCGACATCCGCATCGCGCAGGTGAATGATGCGTTTGATCTTTTCCGTGAATCGCCGCACGTTCAGGTCCTTGTCCAGAAACAGGGTGGCGATGTCGGTGCTGTTGAGCAGGTTCTGCATGTCGCTCTGCGCCAGGGCGAGGTCATCCAGCTTGCAGCGCAGTTCGGCGTTGATGGTCTGCAGTTCTTCGTTCATCGACTGGGCTTCTTCCTTCGAGGTGGTCAGCTCTTCATTGGCTGACTGCAGCTCCTCGTTGGTGGATTGCAGCTCTTCGATGGCCGCCTGCCGGTCTTCCTCGGCGGTACGCATGGCCGCGCGCAGGGCGGCAATGTCTTCTTGCGCGCGCAGCAGTTCGACAGCGGGCGACGTGTCGAGATCGTTCACGGCGACGTTGCGCCGCGGTCGCCGGCCGGCACCGGCCGGCACTTCCCGGAACACAATCATCACCATGCGCTCCACCGTGCTGGGCGCATCGACCGATTCCACCAGCAGGTCGAGCCTGCTTTTGCCGGTGTCTTCCAGTGGTATGCCTTGCACGGTTACCGGTACCCGTTCGCCGATCGCCTTACGCATGGCAATCGCCAGCGGCGCGCGGATTTCCGCCCGCGCCATGACATGCACGTTCCAGTTGGCGCGCCCCGCCGCTGGCTCCAGATAAGCGCCGGTGCGGCCATTGATGTACAGGATGTCCCCCAGTTCATTCACCAGCACGGCGGCCGGACAGAACCGCTGCAGCAGCAGCTGGTCGGCCAGCACCTGCAGGTTGACCGCATTTGGCGGCTGTCGGGACATGGCTTGCTCCTGCGGGTGGGGGGGTACGACGCTGCGACGGTTGACCGGAAAATGAACGGCGCTGGTGGCAGTATCCTGCGCATCGCGCCGATACAGCCGCACCGTGGGTGACAAGGGTCGAAACAGGTTGTGGGCGCCGCCTACCGTTTCCGATTCGCCGAGCACCAGAATGCCGCCCGGCACCAGACTGTAATGGAACAGCGGCATCAGCCGTTTCTGCAAGGTGGCACTGAAATAGATCAGCAGGTTGCGGCAGGACAACAGGTCCAGCCGGGTGAATGGGGGGTCCATGTTCACATCATGCTGGGCGAACAGCACCATTTCCCGAATGCCGGGATCGACCACGTAGTCCGCCCCATCGATCCGGAAAAACCGGGCCAGACGATCCTGCCCCAATCCGGCCATCATGGTCGCGCCATACCGGCCCCGGCGAGCCGCCGCGATCGCGTCGGCATTCAGATCGGTGGCAAACACCTGCAAGGAGAACGCGGTCGGATCGACCCATCGGGTCAGCGCTTCCTGAAACACCATGGCGAGCGTGAACGCTTCCTCGCCCGTGGAACATCCCGGCACCCAGGCCCGGAAATGCCGACCCGGCTCGCTGCGGGCAAACAGCTCGGGCCACACCAAATCCCGCAAGATGTCCCAAACCTCCGGATCGCGGAAAAAACCGGTCACACCGATCAGCATTTCCTTGAACAGCAGGGCAAGCTCCGCGCTGTTCGCCGCCAGATACGCCGCGTAGTCGGCCATCCGGCTCAGGCCATGGATGGCCATCCGCCGTTCAATCCGGCGCCGCAGCGTGCTGGGCTTGTACAGCGCCAGATCATATCGGCTGTGGATGCGCAGCAATTCCAGGATGGCGGCCAGGGGGGCGTGCACGTCTCCCGTGTCTTCTGGCGGTGCCGCGCTGCCGACCGTCTCTGGCCTGCCCTGTCCTTGTCCTTGTTCTTGTTCCTGTTGCGAAGCGACCACTGCCAGGATCCGGCGCGGCAGATCGGCGACAGCACCGATCATGTCCACCATGCCCGACGCCACGGCGGTGCGGGGCATCGAGCCATACCGTGCCGAATCCGGGGTCTGCGCGACCGTCAGTCCTCCTTGCGATTTGATGGCCTGCATGCCCAGGGTGCCGTCGGTCCCCATGCCGGACAGCACCACCCCGATGGCATGTTCGGCCTGTTCGCGCGCCAGCGAACAGAACAGCACATCGACTGGCAGGCGTAGGCCGCGCGGCTCGCTGGGTTCTGACAGTCGGATCATGCCGTTCACGACGGTCAGCTCGGCATTGGGCGGAATCACATAGACGGAATTGGCCGTGATGCGCATCCACGAAGACACCTCGCGCACGGGCATGGTTGTGGCGCGTTGCAGGATCTCGGGTAGCAGGGCTCTCCGCGTCGGGTCGAGGTGCTGCACCACGATATAGGCCAGACCGCTGGCCACCGGCACCTGGGCGAGAAACTCAAGCAGGGGCTCGAGGCCGCCCGCCGAGGCCCCGATGCCCACAATGCGCACCGGCGCCTGGCCATCTGCCGTGGTCGGCTGCTCCGCGCGTTGGCGAACCGAAGCGGGCAGTCGTCCGTGGTCTGATGAACGTTGATCCATCATCGTGATGGCGAGGAAAACACCATGGACCTGCTCCTGATGCTGTTGTTGTTTCTATTGCTGTTTGGCGGTGGTGGCGGACTTTACTGGGGAATGGGATACGGCTGGGGAATGGGCCCGATTGGCCTGATTCTGCTGGTGTTGGTGGTGTCGTATCTGCTCAACGGTTACCGCGGTCGCCGCAGCTGATGACGCTGGACCGGTCGTGGCGGAAGGATGCCTGCCTTCCGTTGCACCGCCCCCCGTCCGGCTTCACCAGTGGCCGGTACCGGGGATGCCTTTGACCGGACCGGCAATCTCATCGGTAAGCCAGCCTCCATAAAAGCCCCCGGGTTGGGGACGTACCCGTTCGCCATTCACGGCGCACGTCAGGCGCCCCGGATAGAACGACAGAAATCCCCGAATGTCGGCGAAGGCCTCGGTTGGTTGTTCATAGCTCCAGCCCACCGCCATGTCTGCCTGGCTGGCCAAGGCCCAGTATGTGGCGGCGCCCTTCCATTCGCAGAAGGAACGCCCGTCCACGCGCACCAGCCGGATCATGTCGATGTCGCCGCGCGGCAGATAAAACGTGGGCGGACTTGCCGTTTCCAGCACCCGGAGACACTGCGTCGACCGGGCCAGCAGAATGTCACCAGACCACACTTCCACGGTCCTGCTGTCTGTCACGACGATCGGCGGGCGCGGGTAGTCCCAGACCGACTCCTGACCTGTCTTCGGCATCTCGGCAAAATCTGGTCGTTGCTGTCCGTGATATTTCCACATGGGGGGGGTCCGGCACTGTCGCCGCGTGGGCAATGCCCTGATCTTACCGATAAGCGGTGGTCTGTCGACACCGCAAGATTAAAAGGTACGGTACGGTTGCGTTTCATTATGGAAGGGGTATAGTCCTCCCATGCGTGTCAACAGTCGCTTTCCCAGGAGATCGGTCATGCGTCCTTCCCTGCGTCAAACCCTTGTTTCCGGCCTGCTGGCCGTTAGCCTGGCTGCCGCCCCGGTGTCTTCGGCGTTCGCCGGTGACTATGGCCGGGGCTTTCATGGTGGCCATGGCGGGCATGGCCTGTTTGGTGGCATTGGTCTGGTTGGTGCCGCCGTGATTGGCGCTGCCGCCGCCATCGTTACTGCGCCCTTCGTTGCCCTCGCCGAAGTATCGCGCCCGGCCTATGTGGTGGCCCCTGCCCCGGCGTATGCGCCGCCGCCGCAGGTGGTGTATCAGCCCTACCCGGTCTACGTGCCGCAAGCCCAGGGCTATGCCGTGCCACCGCCAGGTTCTGCACCGCAGCGCTATGCGCCGCCGCCGGCTTATGCGCCCCAGAGCTACGCGCCGCCGCCGGCCTCTGCACCCCAGGGCTATGCGCCGCCGGGCTACGCCGCACAAGCCAACGCCCAGCAGGGCTACGCGCCGCAAGGCTACGCCCCAGCGCAGGGCGTCCCGCCCCCTGGCTATGCGCCGCAAGCGCCTGGTCAAGTCACCTACGCCAACGACATCTACTACGCCCGTTGACCACCAGCAGCGCAACACCAGCAACGCGCGGCCGTCCGCGCCGCGACACCGTGGCCGCACGCGAGGCAGCCTTGCTGGACGTGGCGGCCGCCCTGTTTCTGGAACAGGGGTACGGTGCCACCACCCTGGAAGCCGTCGTGCAGGGGGCTGGCGTTTCCAAACGCACGCTATATCAGCGTTTTCCAGACAAGGCCGCGCTGTTTGCCGCCGTGTTGGAACACATTTTTGAAAGTCTGCGTCCGCCCGAAACGGTTCCCCTGATCCAGGGCGATCACCTGCCGGCGGTGCTGGAACGCCTGGCAGGATTCATGCTGGAGGGTGCCCTGCAACCCCGGGCGCTGGCGGTGCACCGCCTGATGACGGCGGAATCCGGTCGTTTTCCCGAAATCGGCCGGATGCTCGCCGCCAACCCCTTGGTTCGACTCGCCACCACCCTGGTGGCGGGGCTGCTGCAACAGCCGTCTGCGCCACATCTGCACGAAGCGGAAAATACGGTTGCCCTCCCTCCCGTGCTGGAGTTTCTCGCCACCCAGTTTCTGGTGCTGGTGGTCACGCACCCACAGCGCGCAGCCTGCGGCCTTGCGCCGGCCTTGACGGCGGAACAACTGGCCCACTGGCCACACGACTGCGTGCAGCTGTTCCTGCACGGCGCCTTGGCGTCAGCCCAGCGCCCGGGCCCGTAACTGGCCACAGCCGCCTTCCACATCCTGGCCTGCCGATTCGCGCAGGGTGGTCAGGATGCCGGCAGCGTGCAGGCTGCGCGCCATCTCCAGGGCCCGCTGCGGTGCTGGCCGACGATACGGCAGATCGGGCACCCGGTTATAGGGAATCAGGTTCATCACGGCATAGCGACCCTTCAGCAGCCGGATGATGCCGGCCACTTCCTCATCGGTATCGTTGATGCCCTCCAGCAGCGTCCACTGGTACTGGATCGGATAACCGGTGGCATCGGCATAGCCTGCGGCCAGATCCACCAGTTCATCCGGCGTCAGCCTGGGGGCGCGCGGCAACAGCCGCTCGCGCAGGTCTGCCCGGGTGGAGTGCAGTGACAGGGCCAGGGCGGGTTTCACCACTTCCTGTGGCAGGCGCTGGAACACCCGAAGATCGCCGACGGTGGAAAACACCAGATTCTTGTGGCCAAGGTTGCCATAGGTGCCCAACAGGCCGATCGCCTCAAGCACGTTGTCCAGGTTGTGCGCCGGCTCGCCCATGCCCATGAATACCACCTTGCGTACCTGACGGCGCTGGCGCGCCAATACCACCTGCGCCACCAGTTCAGCGCTGCCAACATGACGGATCAGGCCGTCGCGCCCCGTCATGCAAAACACGCAACCCACCGCACATCCCACCTGCGAAGAGACGCACACCCCGTGGCGCGGCAGCAGCACGCTTTCGACCGCCTGACCATCGTTGAGGCGCAGCAGCAGACGCGCCGAACCATCGTCGCCGTGGTGTTCAGACTGAACCTTGACCAGCCCAGCCAGTTCGGCGGTCAATGCCGGCAGGGCGGCCAGCAGGCGGGCTGGCAGCATTCCCTCCAGCTTGCGCCGGCCCGTGTCCTGCGCCAGCCCTTGCGACCAGAGCCGCAAAAACCGTTGCTCGTGCTGCGGGGCAGCGCCGAGTTCGCGCAGGCGGCCGCGTAGCTCAGCGATGCGCATGGGCAGGGTGCCCGCTTGCCCAGCGTATCGCCAGCGGGCAGGAAATCGACAGGCACGGGAAAGGCGGGGTCATGCCGAATGTTACCGTTGGTGCCAGGCTGGCGGAAGCAAAGCCCGCGTCGGGGTTGACCCGAAGTGTGCGTCCAAGGCAGCCATCTGGTAGCGTCCGGTATTGGCTGTCCGCCCCCGCATCTGGGCAGTCACATTTTCCCAACATCCTTCCTGCCTGCCGCCTCCTTTGCGCTCTGCCATGTCGTCCGATCTTCAGCCATCCCGTCAGCGTATCCTGACCGGTATCACCACCACCGGCATCCCGCACCTGGGAAACTACGTGGGCGCGATTCGCCCCGCCGTTCAGGCCAGCCTTGCGCAGAACGTCGATTCCTTCCTGTTTCTCGCCAATTATCACGGTCTGATCAAGTGTGACGACCCCGAACGCATCCGCCGCTCGTCGCTGGAAGTGGCGGTGGCGTGGCTGGCGGCAGGTCTTGATCCTGCACGCACTTATTTCTATCGCCAGAGTGATGTGCCGGAAACGCTGGAATTGTATTGGCTGATCACCTGCGTGGCCGCCAAGGGCCTGATGAATCGCGCCCATGCGTACAAGGCCTCGACCGACGCCAACACGGCGGCCGGCGAGGACGAGGATGCCGGTGTGACCATGGGACTGTTCAGTTATCCGGTGCTGATGGCGGCCGACATCCTGCTGTTCGGTGCCCATCAGGTGCCGGTTGGCCGCGACCAGGTGCAGCACATTGAAATGACGCGCGATATCGCGCAGCGCTTCAACCAGCTCTATGGTGGCGGGCGCGAGCTGCTCACCCTGCCGCAGGCCGTGGTCAGCGAGCAGCCGGTGTTGCCTGGGCTGGATGGACGCAAGATGAGCAAAAGCTACGACAACACCGTGCCCCTGTTCGCCGGGGGGCGCAAAACCCTGAAGACCACCGTCGCGCGCATCGTCACGGATTCGCGCCTGCCCGGCGACCCGAAAGATCCGGAGGCCAATCCAATCCTGGCGCTGTACGGTGCGTTTGCGTCCCCGGTAGCGACGGCGGCCTTTCGGGCCGAGCTCGAGGCCGGTCTGGCGTGGGGCGAGGCCAAGGCCAGGCTGGTGGATTGCATCGAAGCCGAGCTGGCGCCCCTGCGCGACCGCTATGACGCGCTCATGGCAAAGCCGGCCGACGTGGAAGATATCCTGCAGGCCGGCGCAGCCAAGGCGCGCACCCTGGCGGGGCCCTTGCTGGCCGAATTGCGTGACGCCGTTGGTTTGAGCAGTTTTGCGCGGCTGGTGCCTGCGGCACCGCCGACCCAGGATAGCGCCGGAGCGCGGCCTTCCGGCGCCGGTTCAGGCCCGGCCAGTGGCACCAGCAAGGCCGGCGGCACCAGCAAGGCCGGTGGCACCAGCAAAACCAAAGGCCCGACCGTGCGTCAGTTTCGCGAGGCCGATGGCAGCATGCATTTCAAGTTGACCGACAAGAACGCTGGCGTGCTGCTGGAAGGCGGTCCTTTTGCCTCGGGGGCTGAGGCCGGCGCAGCCATCCAGGCCCTGCGTTCCGCCGTGCCGGCGCACGGCGATGCCAGCGCAGCGGCGGGGTTCCTGCCCGCCGGAGTGCGGTTGGCCGATGGGGTCAGCCTGGACGTTGTGTTGCCGGCCCTGCTGGTGTGGCGCGAGGCGTGAGCTGGCTCGGCTGGTTCTGCTGGTCCTGCGAGTTCTGCTAGTGCTGCTGGCGCGACGCTTCCGCTTGTGGGGCTGCCGGGCTGGGCGGCGACAGCGGTGATCAACGCACGAGCTGGCCGCTGCGAAAGTCCTGGATGGCGGCGCGGATCTCGTCGACGGTATTCATCACAAACGGGCCATGTTGCGCGATCGGCTCTCGCAGCGGCTGGCCGGCGATCAGCAGCACCCGCGCTTCGCCGTCGCCGGTAGCGCGTAGCGCCACCCCGTCGTGGTGGACGGCATTGGCCAGGATCGCCATCTGACGGGACGCAATGGTCTGACCGGCCACGACGATGCTGCCCCGATAGACATACAGAAAGGCGTTGTGATCGGCGGGCAGCACCTCGGCAAAATCTGTGCCGGCCGGCAGATGCACATCCAGAAACAGGGGCTGGCTGGCCGCGCGCTGTACGGCCCCGTCCACGCCATGGCTGTGACCGGCAATCACGGTCACCGCTACCCCTTGCGCTGTGCGCAGGCGTGGCAGTTCCGCGGCCGTAAAGTCGCGGTACCAGGGCGCCTGCATCTTGTCGCGGCCCGGCAGGTTGAGCCACAGCTGGAAGCCCTCCATCACGCCGGCCTCCTGCTGCGGAATTTCGGAATGGATCACACCCCGGCCAGCCGTCATCCACTGCACCCCCCCATTTTCCAGCAGGCCCTGATGGCCGGCACTGTCCCGGTGCAGCATGCGTCCGGCGATCATGTAGGTGATGGTTTCAAAGCCGCGGTGCGGGTGGTCGGGAAATCCGGCGATGTAGTCGTCCGGATTGTCGCTGCCGAAGGCATCCAGCATCAGATAGGGATCGAGCCGCCGTTGCAGGTCCTGGGTCAGCACCCGGATCAGTTTGACGCCGGCGCCATCCGATGTCCGCTGGCCTGCCACCAGGCGCTCCACCGAACGTGTGTGGTGAATCAGGCTTTGGGCCCTTGCTTGGGCGGGATCGTTCATCCTGTGTGCCTCGATAGACCATGCAGGTATGCAGTATGCGCTGTTGCGTGGCGCGCCGGCAGCGGCAACCCTTACACTTCGAGCAGATTCGGATGCCGGATCACCTGCGCTTTCATGCGAATATAAAGGCAAATGAACGACCACTTGCCCATCGATGCCGGCGCCCCAGTGATCCTGATCGTGGACGACGATCCGGCCTCCGTGCATCAGCTCAACAGCCTGTCACGCGGACTTGGCCGGGTGCGGTTCTGCCTGTCCGGCGAAGATGCCTTGCGCATGGTGCGCACCGAGCGTCCCGACCTGATCCTGCTCGACATGGAGCTGCCCGGCATCAGTGGCGAGGAAACCTGTGCCGCCCTGCGCCAGCATCTCGAGCCGGCCGAACTGCCGATCATTTTCATCACCGCGCATGGCAACCCTACCCGGGAAGCCCGTGCCCTGGCGATCGGAGCGAACGACTTCATCATCAAGCCATTCAATCCGCCCGTCGCCCGCGCCCGGATGGAGACCCACCTCGCCCTGAAGCGGCGTACCGACGAACTGCTGCGTCTGACTCACACCGATGAGCTGACTGGTCTTGCCAACCGGCGCCTGTTTGATCTGGCCCTGGAACGGGAATGGAAGCGCTCGCTGCGCAACAACATCCCGCTGGCCCTGCTGATGGTGGACGTTGACCAGTTCAAGGCGTTCAACGATGCTTATGGGCATCAGCAGGGCGATGCGTGCCTGCGCCAGGTGGCCCAGGTGCTGCAGCATGTCGCGCAGCGGGCGAGTGATCAGCCCGCCCGCTATGGCGGTGAGGAGTTTGCCCTGCTGTTGCCGCATACCTCGCTTGAACAGGCGGTGGTGGTGGCCGAACGGCTGCATCAGACCCTGTACGACCGCAACATCCAGCATCGGGCCGCGGGCCAGGGGGGGCGGCTCACCATCAGCGTGGGTGCCAGCGCCCTGGAACCGGATGGCCCGCTGCTGGCCAGCCTGATGCCCAGCCTGACGGCGAGCCGCGTCAGCGAGTGCGCCCCGTTGTTGCCGCTGGCCAGTTCCAGCCTGGTCACGGCGGCCGACCTGGCGCTGTATCAGGCGAAAGCCGGTGGGCGCAACCAGACGCGAACCCGTCAGATGGACATCGCGCTTGAATGAAGACCTGTTGCGTTGGCAGCGTGCCCTGGGTCATCGCGACACGGGGGCGGTTGCCGGGGCGCTGAAGCCCGCCACGTTTGACCGCTATTTCCGGCGGATCGTCGATTCGCTGGATGAAGGGGTGCTGATCTTTTCGGTCGGGCGCCGCATGCTGTTCTGGAACACGACGGCCGAACATATGCTGGGACGCACCTTTAGTGCGCGGGAAGCGCCGGACGAGTGGATCATCCTGCGACCGGACGGCGAGCGCCTTCCCCTGGCCGAGTCGCCGGTCAACCGGGCCCTGCTGCAGGGCATCTCGGTGTCCCGCCAGCTGCTAGGCGACATTGCGCCCGATGGCACCCTGCGCTGGCTGGAAGTCAGCGCGGCACCGCTGGGACTGGTGCAAGGTCTGCCTGCTGTGCTGGTAACCTTCATCGATGTCACCGAGCGGCGGCGCGCGGAACAGGAGGTGCGTCGCTACCGCGAGAAGATGGAGGCCTTGGTCGAGATCCGCGTCCACGAGGCCGAAGAGGCCCGCCGCCGCCTGGGCGAGTTCATCCGCAACGCGCCGATTCCGATGTGCGTTTTCGACAACGACGGCGCCCTGGCCATCGCCAACGAGCGATTCTGGGCCACCTTCGGCTATGTCCCGGCCCAGGTGCCCGGACTGGCCGAATGGTGGCAGCTCGCCTATCCCGACCCCGACTATCGTCGCGAAGCGGTGCGGATCTGGATCGGTCTGCAGGGCAAGACCAATGGCGGCATGCATCGGGCGACGGCCGAGCAACGCGTGACCCGCAGCGACGGCCGCGTCCTGACCATGGAAATCTCGGCGGTCTCGCTCGAATATGGCTATCTGGCCACGTTCGTCGATGTCAGCAGCCGTCACGAAACGGCGGCGCGCGTGCAGGAAATCGCCGACATCAATCAGCGCCTGATCGAGTCCTCCACCCAGGGCATGGCACTGTTCCGCCACGACGGCACCTGCCTGCTCGTCAACGAGGTGGCGGCCTATCTGCTCAATGTGCCGCGCACCACCCTGCTGCAGGGCAATCTGTATCACCTGCCGGCCTGGCATGCCACGGGATTTCGGCCGGCGGTGGAACAGGCCCTGCGGCAGATGCAGCCCCAGCGCGTGGAATGCGAGCTGCGCCTGGCCAATGGCGAAAGCCATTGGGTGGAAATCGATCTGGTGCCGTTCAGCCTGCACGAAGAGCGCCGCCTGCTGCTGATGTTTGACGACATCACCGCCTATCGCACGGAGGAGTTCCGGCTGCGGGAGGACAAACGCATCGCCGAAGAGGCAAACAAGGTCAAAGGGGCCTTTCTGGCCAGCATGTCCCACGAGATTCGCAATCCGCTCAACGCCATCATGGGGATGGCCGAAGTGTTGAAGGACGAGCGTCTCGACCCCGATCAGCGCCGGTTGGTGGAAACCATTGCGGCCGCCGGCCATTCCTTGCTTGACCTGGTCAATGATGTGCTCGATTTCGCCAAGATCGAGGCCGGCCGACTGGAAGTGGAATCGCAGGCCTTTGCCGTCGGCCAGCTGTTGGCGCATCTGGTGCAGCTGTGGTCGCCCAGCGCCGAACAGAAGGGTCTGCGCCTGAGCGTCGACGGGCTGCCAGAACTGCCGGCCGTGCTGATTGGCGACAGTCAGCGGGTCACCCAGATCCTGACCAATTTCGTCAGCAACGCCATCAAGTTCACCGCCGTTGGCGAAGTCCGTCTGCGGGTTGTGCGACTGCCGGTTGCCCAGGGGCGCGAGCTACGCCTGCGCTTTGAGGTGGCCGACACCGGCACTGGCATCCCACCGGAAGACCTGCAACGGGTGTTTGATGCGTTCACTCAGCTCGATGAACCGAGTCTCGCGCGCAACTCCGGCACCGGCCTGGGCCTCGCCATCAGCCGGGAGCTTGCTGCCCTGCTGGGCGGACGCGTTGGCGCCGACAGCACGCCTGGGTTGGGCAGCACCTTCTGGCTGGAACTGCCCTTCCAGACCAGCGAGGCGCGCACCCACCTGCCCGCAGACGTGGATCAACCGGCAGATCCGGTCGGGGCTCTGATCGGTCAGCGCGTGCTGATCGTCGACGACACCCCGGTCAACCTCGAGGTGGCAGCCCGGCTGCTCACCCGGGCCGGCGCCCTGGTGCAGACCGCCGCCGGCGGACAACAAGCCCTGCACCTGCTGCAGCACGGTCTGGTCTGGCCCACCGTGCTGCTGCTCGATGTGCAGATGCCGGACATGGACGGCCTGACCCTGGCGCGCCATATCCGCCTGCTGCCGCGGGCGGACGATCTTACGATCCTGGCGCTGTCGGCGGGCACCCTGCCGGCCCAGCGCGAGGCCGCCCGAGCCGCCGGCATGGACGATTTCATTGCCAAACCATTCGACCTGCACGAAATGGTCGGTGTCGTGCTGCGTGCCCTGCGCCAGCGCTCGATCCGCCCGGCGGATTTTGCCGGCACGGGCAGCCAACCGGATAGTCACGAAGACCTGAACTGGATCAGCACCCTCGCGCGCGCGCGCGCGCAAGGCTTTCCCGACGTCTCTGGTCACGACATGGCAGTTGCCTTCCGGCGCATGGCGGGGGATTCCACACTTTACTTGCGTTCCCTGCGACTGTTCGATGCCGAACTGGAGCGCGCGGTGCAGATGCTCGGGCAGACCACCGGTGCCGGTGTGGATGCCGAGCCCCTGCGACGGGCTGTGCACCGGTTGAAAGGGGCTGCCGGCATGGTCGCCTGCACCGAAGTGCACCGGCTGGCCTCGCTGCTCGAGCCCCTGTTTGAGCAACTGCCGGGGCCGGCTGCCTTGCTGGAGGCCGGCTTGCCACAGCGGCTGCGCGAATCCTTGCTGCAGTTACGCGGGTCGTGTGACCGGCAACGCGATGCGCTGCATGTCGCCCTGGCGGAGCTCAGTGCAACGGGCGAACCGGGTGGTCAGCCGGCCGAGACGGCTGCGGCTGCGTGGCCAGGGGCGCCCGTGGCCATCGACCGCAAGCCTGGTACACCAACGGCAATCGCGGGTCCTGGCGTCTTGCTGGCGGAGGATTGGGAAGCTGTACCTGCCCTTCCGTCAGACGCCAGGGCGTTGCTGTTTACCCTTGCTGCGTCGCTGGAAGCCCGCGACCTGAGTGCGCTCGAGGAATTTTCCAACCTGCCGGCGTCACTGCTGCAGCGGCTGCCGGAGCGCCTGCTGACCGTGTTGCGGCACCACCTCGATCACCTCGACTTTACGGCGGCCGCCGCGCTGCTGCGTCGGCTGCTGTAAGCCTGCGTTTGCGCCATCCGCGTTTCGCACGGCGCAGTGGCTGACGTGGCACAATCGGCGCGTCCTGTCTGACGAGGAGCCTGCGCATGACCCGCCGCCGTTCCCCTGCGCCTGCCAAGGTCGCCAACGTGAGTCCGCTGGAACAGATTCATGCCACCGGTGCCTTCCTGCCAGGCGGCCTGTACCGGCCCGAATTGCGCACCCCACTGGAGCCAGTCGCGTCGCGCATGCGGATGGGGCATGACCTGCGGGCGCTGTGTCCGCGTGAGTCGCACGCGGCCTGGGTTGCGCCCGGCAACCGGCCAGATCCCCTGAAACTGCTGGCGCAGTCGAACCGCGGCCGCCAGGCCAGTCTGGTGCCGCTGCGCATGGGGCGTATGGCCGCCACTCCCTTCGCCTACCTGCGCGGCTCTGCCTGTGTCATGGCCTGGGATCTGGCGCAGCTGCCGGATACCGGACTGCAGGTGATCATCGACGGCGACGCGCACCTCGACAATTTCGGTCTGTTCGGCACCGCCGACGGCGACGTGGTGTTTGACCTGAATGATTTTGATGAAGCCCTGGTCGGCCCCTGGATCTGGGACCTGAAGCGTCTGGTGGCCAGCGTGAATGTGGCTGGCCGCGAAAACGGGTTTTCCCGGCGTGAGCGGAAGGCGACGGTGCTGCGCTGTGTGGCCAGCTATCGCAGCTCGATCACGCGGCTGGCCAGCATGAACACCCTGGAAGTCTGGTATGCCCATTCGCTGGCCGACCATTTTGCTGCCGAGTTTGGTGGCGACAGCAAGGTGCGGGCCATCATCGCCAAGGCCGAGACCAAGGCACGCGCGCAGAATAACCAATCCTTTCTGGCCAAGGTGGTGGAATCGACGCCGGGCGGTCTGCGCTTCCGCGACGAGCCGCCCCTGCTCTCGCGGGTGGATGACGAGCGCCGGGAGGCGCTGATCGACGCGCTGTATGGCTACACCGAGACGATCTCGCGCGAACGAGCCTACATGTTGCGCCGCTACCGTGTGGTGGATGCGGCCCATCGGGTGGTGGGCGTTGGCAGCGTTGGCACCCGTGCCTGGCTGGTGCTGCTGCTGGGCAACAATCAGACCGATCCCCTGTTCCTGCAGGTCAAGGAGTCGGTGCGACCAGCTGCCGCGCCCTACGCGCCGCCGCTTCCCAGCGATTTTCGTCATCAGGGGCGACGGGTGGTGCATGGCCAGCGTCTGCTGCAGGCGAGCGGCGATCCGCTGCTGGGCTGGACCACCATGGAGGGACGACCCTATTACGTGCGGCAGATGCGCAACATGAAAGGCGGGATTCCGACCGAATGGCTGGCACCCGGACCGCTGGCGTTCTTTGCGGGCGGATTCTCCGCGTTGTTGGCCCGCGGACATGCACGGACGGGCGACGCCGCCGTGATTGCTGGCTATTGCGGCAACTCGGCCGCCCTCGACGAAGCCCTGGCCGAGTGGGCCGAGCACTACGGTGATCAGGTGGAACGCGATCACCGCCAGCTGGTGGCGGCCATCAAGGCAGGGAAGGTGGAGGCCGCCCCGACACTATGAGCCGTGCCGGCGCTCAACCGCCGACGGCGCTCCTGTGACTGCGCTTATCCGCCAATGGCGGCTTTAGCTGCCGGTTTTTTGTTTGCCGGCGGCTTTTTCACCGCAGTGGCCTTGGCTGTGGCCGCCGATTTGGTCGTCCCGCCGGCCACCACCTTGCCGGATGCGCTGGCGGCGGCCTTGCCCGCGGCTTTCGGGGGGGCACCCTTGGCGGCCTTGGCTGCCGTTGTTCTGGTGGCGGTCGACCGAGCGGCGGTGGCTCGCGCGTCTGTCGCCTTTTTTGTGGCCGGCGCCTTGCGCGCCGCCGGTGCCTTGCGTGCCCCGGTACGTGCGGTGCTGCCGTCCTTCGCAGCCCGTTCCGCCAGCAGGGCCACGGCGTCTTCCAGGCTCAGGGCATCGATGTCGGCGTCCTTCGGCAGCGTGGCGTTGGTCTTGCCGTGTTTGACGTAGTGGCCGTAGCTGCCCGCATGCAGGGTGATGGTGGCGTTGTCGGCCGGGTGTTTGCCGACCAGGCGCAAGGCGCCGCGCGGCAAGCCCTTCGGCTGCGCCAGTACCTCAAGTGCGCGGGGCAGGTCGATGGCGTAAACGTCATCGGCCTTCGGCACGGAGCGGAATTCGCCATCGTGCTGGATGTAGGGGCCGAACCGGCCAATGTTCACGCTCACCTTCTTGCCGCTGTCGGGGTGCAGACCAAGATCACGCGGCAAGGACAGCAGCTTCAGCGCCAGTTCCACCGTGACATCGCCCGGCGCCAGCTCCTTCGGCACAGAGGCACGCCGCGGCTTCTCCTTGGAGTCCTTGACGGTTTCGCCAACCTGCACATAAGGCCCATAGGGCCCTGACAGCAACAGGATCGGTTGCCCCGAATCCGGATACAGGCCCACGGTGATCGGGCCGCGCTGCTCTTCTTCGCCGTGCAGGTTTTGCGTGTAATCGCATTCCGGGTAACCGTCACAGCCCACAAACAGGCCGCGGAACCCCAGGTGCAGGCTGAGCGATTTCTCGCATTTCGGGCAGGCGCCAGGCATCACCGGCCACGGACCGGTCTCGCCTGCCTTGCGCAGTGACTCCGAGAACTGGTCCCAGAATTCGTGCAGCACCGGAATCCAGGCGGCATTGCCTTCACTGATCACATCCAGCTGGTTTTCCAGCTGGGCCGTGAAGTCATAATCGACATAGCGGGCGAACCGCTCGGTCAGATAGGCGTTGACGAACAGGCCGACATCCGTAGGCTTGAAGCGCTTGCTGTCGAGCGTGACGTATTCGCGTGTCTGCAGCGTGCTGACGATGCTGGCATAGGTGGAGGGCCGCCCGATGCCGTGTTCCTCAAGGGCTTTCACCAGGCTGGCTTCGGTGTAGCGTGGCGGTGGCTGGGTGAAGTGCTGTTCGCCGAAGATGCGCGCCACATCCACCACATCGCCCTCCTCGAAGGCCGGCAGTCGCGCTTCGCCGTCGTCGCTGTCGCCGTGGTCGTCACGGCCTTCCTGATACACCGCGATGAAGCCGGCAAACACCAGGGTTTGCCCGGTTGCCCGGAACTGGTGGCCGGGATTGCCGGCTGTGGCCAGATCGACGCTGACCGTATCAAACCGGGCCGGTGCCATCTGGCTGGCCACGGTGCGCTTCCAGATCATCTCGTACAGGCGCAGCTGTTCCGGATTCAGCCGGTCGCGCAGACTGGCTGGCGTGCGGGCGATCGACGTCGGTCGGATGGCCTCGTGCGCTTCCTGGGCATTCTTCGACTTGTTGGCAAACACCACCGGGTTGGCCGGCAGATATTCGCTGTTGAAATTGTCTTTCACCCACAGACGGATGTCGGCAATCGCTTCCTTGCTGAGCGCCACCGAATCGGTTCGCATGTAGGAAATCAGGCCGACCGCACCGCCACCGACATCGATGCCTTCATACAGTTGCTGCGCCACCTTCATGGTGCGGTCGGTGGTGAAACCTAGCTTGCGCACGGCCTCCTGTTGCAGCGTGCTGGTGGTGAACGGGGCTGCCGAGGTGCGCTGCTTGCGCTTGCGTTCCACCTTGACCACCCGCACCGTGCCGCCGAGCGCTTCGGGCGCGAGCGGGCTGGCCAGATTGCCGTCGGCATCGACAGCCGTCGGCGCCGGCGCATCGCGTAGCACACCGCCTGCCGCCTGGGCGAGCTGCCGTACTACGTCGAGATTGCCGGCCCGGCTGCTCATGGCAAATTGCTCCACCTTCTCGCCGTCCAGCAAGGTGAGCCGGGCCTTGAACCCTTGGTTGGCCTTGACGCCATCGAGATGGACCGACCAGTACTCGCGGCTCTCGAAGGCTTCGATCTCGCGCTCGCGCTCACAGATCATGCGCAGGGCCGGGCTTTGCACCCGTCCAGCCGACAGGCCGCGGCGGGCCTTCCACAACAGCGGCGAAATGTTGAAACCCACCAGATAGTCCAGCGCGCGACGCGCCTGCTGGGCGTTGACCAGCGGCTGCAGGATTTCCCGCGGATTGGCCACCGCCTCGCGCACCGCGCTCTGGGTGATTTCGTAGAACACCACCCGCTGCATGGTCTTGTCTTTCAGCAGCCGCTTGCTCTTGAGGATTTCGGCCAGATGCCAGGCAATGGCCTCGCCTTCGCGGTCCGGGTCGGTTGCCAGAAAGATGTGGTCAGCGTTCTTGACGGCCTTGGCGATGGCATCGACGTGCTTCTGGTTGCGCTCGATCAGCTCGTACTGCATCGCAAAATCCTGCGTGGGATCGACAGCACCGGTCTTCGGCACCAGATCCCGCACGTGGCCGTAGCTCGCCAGGATCTCGAAAGAGTCTCCCAGGTACTTCTTCAGCGTTTTCGCCTTGGAGGGCGATTCGACGATCAGCAGGTTTTCAGCCATGTTGGCGCGGTCTCCGTGAGGCCGGGCTCAATGGACGAATGGCTCGCCGTCCCCGGTCAACTCTTCCATCAGGAGGACGTCGAGGGGTTGCCCTTGTCGCCAGAACACCGTCAGGGTAATCAGTTTCAGTTTGTCGAGGCCAATTTCGCCCCCTTCGATGGCCAGCGCGCTGGAGATGATCCACTCACGCTGCACCGCGTCGAGAATACCGCTGCCTTCCAGAAAACAGAGGAATCCCCACCCTTCCTGTCCCAGCTTGTCGAACTCCGAATCGCTCAGGCACCGCATGGCGCCCGCGCTTGCTGCCGTGATCTCTTCCGCTGGCAGCTGATCCACAACGTCCAGCCAGGCCAGCGCCTGCTCTACTTCTTCTGGTTCAAACCCGGCCGCAAACAGCCGGTTCTGCAGGACCGCGTTGGTCGGATAGACCCCGCTGGAGAAAAACGTTTCGTACACAAAAATCAGGATGTCGTACATGGTTCCCGGTATCAGTTCAAGGAAGACGCTTTACGATTCCCCGATGGAGTTCCTGCCGTCGGATTCGCCCGTGACGGCGGCGCAGGGTGCCAGGGCCTGGTACTGTCCATCGGCAAGCCGGATCACCCGGCCCAGCAGCTCCTCGCGACCCAGAATGGAGGATACCTGTCCTGCCGTCAAGCCAATCCAGGACGCGATCCTGTCGGTGTGAGCCGGACCGGACTGCAGGGCGCGAAGCACTGCGCACGTGGGTTCCTTCCACGCCGGGTCCGCCTCCGGCAGGACGCCGGACAGGGGGGGGGCCGCCGGCGCCGGCGCGTCGGCACCCGCTGCCAGCGGTGGGTCATTCGCCGTCAGCCCGGCCGCCGCCAGCGCCTGACGGAAGCGGTGCAAGGGCTGTTCCAGCTGGGCCCACACATGTTCGGCGGTTTCCACTAGGCTGGCCCCCTCGCGGATCAGCTGATGACAGCCCTTCGCCATGGGCGCGTGTATCGATCCGGGCAAGGCCATCAGTTCACGGCCCTGTTCCTGCGCCAGACGCGCCGTCACCAGCGATCCGCTGCGCAGGCCTGCCTCGATCACCAGCGTGCCCAGGCTGAAGGCGCTGATCAGCCGGTTGCGCTCGGGGAAGTGATGGCGCAACGCCGGCGACCCAAGCGGATATTCGCTTGCCAGCAGCCCCTGCGCCGCAATGCGATGGGCCAGGGCACGGTGGACGGGCGGGTAGATGCGGTCCAGGCCGTGCCCCAGAAACGCCACGGTACGGCCCAGGGTATCGAGGGCACCTTCGTGCGCGGCACCATCGATACCCTCGGCCAGACCGCTGACGATGGTCAGGCCTGCCGATCCGAGGTGGCGTGCAAAGGCGCGGGCATCTGCCAGACCCTGTGGCGTGGCACGCCGGCTGCCAATGATGGCGAGGGCCGGGTGGAACAGCAAGGCAGGGTCGCCCTGCAGCCAGAGCAGGGGGGGCGGGTCGGGTTGTTCGCGCAGGCCCTGCGGATAGCGCGGGTCACACAGACTGATCAGATGGCGATCTGGCTGCGCCAGCCAGGATTGCGTGCGCTGCAGCAGGTCGGCTTCCGGACCACGTCGCACCCGTTCAGCCAGGGCGGGTGGCAGCGCTTCCGCAAGGCGCCGCCGCGGCTGGCTCGCGACGGTTGCCAGGTCGCCGAAGGCCTCGACGAGGCGGCGGAGGGCGTCGCCGCGGAAGCCATCGATCAGGCCAAGCTCGCGCAGGCAGGTGTCGACAGCCGCCGCGGCCGCCGGAATCTCAGGGGTTGCGAATTGTGTCGAGGACATTCACCGGACGCTGGCTCTGAACCACCAGAGCATAGGACACCCGGTCGAAGGTGCGGAACACGAAAAGCAGCCCGGAACGTGTTTCCGGCAGCTTGACGGGCGCCTCGCCGCGGCTCGGCCGGACTTCTTCTGCCGGATAGACCGCCAGCACGTGACCCGGCTGCAGTCCATCACGGCTGCCACGGGACACCACCACCACACTGTTGCGGCCTGCCATACCGGCGCCGCCCGGCACATCGATGACATAACCATGGGTTTCGGCGGTCGGCGCACTCGGCACGAAGTTGGGCGGGGGCGGCGGGCCGGGCGGGATCACGCGATCGCCCACCTGGGCTTCAACACCCCCCTTGCGCAGCAGCAGCCTTGCCGGATTGCCTTCCTGCGTCAGTCTTGCTTCGCCGATATATTCCGCAGCATATCCCAGCACCTCCCGGGTTTCCGGGTCCCGCAAGGCTTTGCCGGGCCGGAACACCTGAAAATCGCGGATGCCCGGCGCCAGGTTGCCACGCACGAACAGGTCATCCCCGGCGCTCGCGTAGTCGCGGTGACCCTCAAAACCGATGATGGCGGGAACCTTGTCCAGTTCGTCGCCGGTCACCACCAGCGGCTGGCCCATGAAGGCGCGGATGTCGCCTTGCGGAATGCTAGGGATGGCCCCTTCCACCGCCAGGCTGCGCACTTCTGGCGACAGCCGTTCGCGGCCACTGCCGCTGCTCTCGGCATCGGTCTTCGGCACCGTGCTGTCGCGCCCTTCGATGCTCAGCCGCGGCGGATTCTGCGAGCGGTCGAGCACGATCACATCGCCAGGATAAATCCAGTGCGGGTCCTTGATCTGTGCCTTGTTCAGGCGCCAGATCTCGGGCCAGCGCCAGGGCTGCTTGAGGAAGCGGCCAGAGATGTCCCACAGCGTGTCGCCCTTCACCACCACATAACGGTCCGGCGCATTCTCCTGGATCTGCAGGATGTCCGACCGCGCCGACGCCATGCCGGAGAGGCCCAGGGCACACAGCAGGGCTATAATAGGGAGAGATCGCATTCGGAGCACTCAAGGATTGTCATGGGGTGCTGTCCAGGCTTAAGTCTGGGCAATTTGCAAAAATTCTGCATTCAACCGCTTGCCGGGGCAACCTATTAATGGCCGTACTTCCCATCCTGCATTATCCCGACCCGCGCCTGCACAAGGTGGCCAGCCCGGTCCAGACAGTCGACGACAGCATACGCCGACTGATCGACGACATGGCTGAAACGATGTACCAGGCGCCGGGCATTGGCCTGGCGGCCACCCAGGTCGATGTCCATCGGCGGGTGATCGTGGTGGATGTCAGCGAGCACGGCACGGCACTGCAGGCCTTCGTCAACCCGGTCATCCTGACCCGGGACGGCGAGGCGGAGCGCGAGGAAGGTTGCCTGTCGGTTCCCGGCATCTATGACAAAGTCACCCGGGCCGAACGCATCACGGTGCAGGCGCTCGACCGCCATGGCGAATCCTTCACCCTCGAGGCGGAGGGCCTGCTGGCCACCTGCATCCAGCACGAGATGGATCATCTGCTGGGCAAGGTGTTCGTCGAATACCTGTCGCAGCTGAAGCAGACCCGTATCAAGTCCAAATTGCGCAAGCGCGCGCGCAGCACCCTCTGAACATGCGCCTGGTCTTCGCCGGAACGCCGGTGTTCGCCGCTGTGGCGCTGCGCGCCCTGGTGGAGGCCGGTCATGAGATTGCCGCAGTGCTCTGTCAGCCCGACCGTCCCGCCGGCCGGGGCCAGAAACTGGTTGCCGGCCCGGTCAAGACCCTGGCGCTTGCGCTGGGTCTGCCCGTGTGGCAGCCCGCTTCCCTGCGCGATCCCGAGGTGCAGCAGGCCTTGGCCAACCTGGACGTGGACCTCTGGGTGGTCGCAGCCTACGGTCTGTTGTTGCCGGCCGAAATCCTGGCGCAGCCACCGCATGGCTGTCTGAACATCCATGGCTCGCTGCTGCCGCGCTGGCGCGGCGCGGCGCCAATCCAGCGCGCCCTGTTGGCCGGCGATGCGCAGACCGGCATTGGCATCATGCAGATGGAAGTCGGGCTGGACACGGGTGCTGTGCTGCTCGAAGCCACGCTGCCGATCACCGCCCAGGATACCGCCGCCACCCTGCACGACGCCTTGGCCGACCTGGGAGCGCGCCTGGCCGTTACCGTGCTTGCCGACCTGCCGCGCCATCAGGCTGCCGCACGGCCGCAGCCGGCCGAGGGCGTGACCTATGCCGCCAAGTTGCGCAAGGAAGAAGCCCTGCTTGATTTCCAGCAGTCCGCCGTGGAGCTGCACCGAGCGATCCGCGCGTTTGATCCCGTACCGGGTGCACGTTTCCTGTGGAACGGACAGCCCATCCGGGTGGCCATGCCGGCACTCGACCCGGCCGATTCCGCGCGTGCCCTTGCGCAGAACGCCCGGCCCGGAACGGTGCTGCAGGTTGGCGCTTCGGTAGCGATTGCTACGGCAAACGGGGTGCTGCACGTGCAGCGCCTGCAACGTCCGGGGGGCAAATGGTTGTCCGCCCGGGAATTCCTGCAGGCGGTGCCGCTGCAACCAGGAGACATGCTTGCGTGACCCTATGACTGAATCACGGGAGGGGTCTGACAGCCAGGCCGATGGTGATGCCTCCCGTCTGGACCTGGCCCAGGCCCGCGCCGCCGGCATCCTGCTGGATGTGCTCGGCGGGCGCAGTCTGGATGCGGTACTGACCCAGCACGATGCCGAACTGGTGGCCCTCGGGCGTCATGTGCGTGCGGTCTGCCGCGACCTGTGCTTTGGGGTGTTGCGCCATCATGGGCGGCTGAAAGCCTTGCTGCGACCCCTGCTGAAAAAGGAAACCCAGCCGATTGTGGGCATCCTGCTTGAAGTGGGCGCTTACCAGCTAGTGCATACCCGAACGGCGCCACATGCGGTGGTCGACCATGCCGTGCGGGCGGCGTCGGCGCTCACCCATCCGGCTGTGGGGGGCTTCGTCAACGCGGTGCTGCGCTCCCTGCAGCGCACCCTGCCCGAGCTGGAGCGGGCGGCCGACGCCACGCCCGAAGGACGCTTTTCCCATCCGGAGTGGTGGATCCGCCGGCTACGCCGCGACCATCCCGCTGCCTGGCGTGACATCCTGCTGGCCGGCCAGCAGCACCCGCCGTTCACGCTGCGCGTGAATTTGCGTCGGCAGTCCCGCACCGCCTACCTCGAACGGCTGGCCGCTGCCGGCCTTGCCGCCGAGGTGGTCAACGACGGACAGGCGGCTGCCATCCGGCTGCTGACGCCCTGCCCCGTCGAGCGGCTGCCCGGTTTTGCCGACGGCTGCGTGTCGGTGCAGGATGCCTCGGCGCAACTGGCCGCCACGCTCCTGAACGCGCAGGCCGGGCAGCGGGTGCTGGACGCCTGTGCGGCACCCGGCGGCAAGACTGCCCATCTGCTCGAACATACCGACGGACTCGACCTGGTGGCGCTGGATCACGACGCGCAACGGCTCAATCGGGTCGAGCAGACCCTGCAGCGGCTTGGTCTGCAAGCCACCCTGCGCCGTGCCGATGCCGCCGATCTGGATGCCTGGTGGGACGGCCGGCCATTCGACCGCATCCTGCTCGATGCCCCGTGCACCGGCTCAGGCGTTACCCGGCGGCACCCCGACATCCGCTGGCTGCGCCATTCGAGCGACCCTGCCCGGCTGGCCGCCACCCAGCGTGCCCTGGGGGCGGCGCTTTGGCGTACCCTCAAGCCCGGTGGTACATTGCTTTACGTCACGTGTTCCCTGTTTGCCGAAGAGGGCCCCGGATTCGTGCAGACTTTTCTGGCTGACCATCCCGATGCCCTCCCCATTCCGCTTTCCGGTCCTGCGTTTACCGATGCCTGGGTTTTGCCTGACGAACTGCATGACGGTTTCTTCTACGCACGATTCGACCGCCGGGCGTCGTGACCACCGATCCCGCCGTGCTGGCCAGCTCGCCCGGGGGGGCCGCCGGGGCTGTTGCCACGTTGCGATGCTGCTGGCGCTGCTGCTGAACCCTGCCACGGCGCGGGCCGATGGCATCACCGTGCGCAACGTCGAACTGGAAGCGGTGGAAGATGGCTATCTGCTGGACGCCAATTTCGATCTGGAACTGACACCAACCTTGCAGGACGCCGTGTCACACGGTGTCACGCTCGATTTCGTGATGGATTTCGAGCTGTGGCGGCCACGCGCGTGGTGGTTTGACGAAACCCTCACCAGCCTGCACGAGCATCGCCGGCTGAGCTATGTTCCGATCACCCGCATGTACCGGCTCAACATCGGCAACGCCTACGAAACTTTCCCCGATCTGCATGAGGCCCTACGCGCCCTCACCCATGTGCATGTGATGCCCTCCGGCGAGCGCATCCCGTTGCGCAAGGGCATGCACTACGAGGCCAGCGTTGGTCTGCACCTCGATACCTCGCAGTTGCCCAAGCCGCTGCAGATCGAGACCTTGTCGTCGCGCGAGTGGCAGCTGTCGTCTCCCATCCACCGCTTCGCGGTGACACCCGGATGATCTTTGCAAGCTGGCGCGTCCGCGCGCTGCTTGGGGCATGCCTGCTGCTGGGCGGCGTACTGCTCTACCTGCTGTTCCAGGCCACGGCCAATACCTCGCTGTTTGCCGAGAATTACACCGCCCTGCTGCTGCTGGGATTCTGTCTGGCGATTGGCCTGGTCGGTCTGATTGCCTACCAGGTGCATACCCTCTACCGGCGCATCCGGGCGCGCCAGTTCGGCTCGCGCCTCACCTTGCGCCTGCTGATGGTGTTCGGTGTGGCAGCCCTGGTGCCCGGCACCCTGGTATACGCCGTTTCCGTGCAGTTTCTCGCCAACAGCATCGAAACCTGGTTCAACGTGAACGTCGATCAGGCGCTGGAAGCGGGTCTCAATCTTGGGCGGACCAGCCTGGACAGCCTGCTCGGCGACCTCGCCCTGAAGGGCGAGGCCATGGCGGTTTCGATGGCCGACAGCACCGCCATCGATGAGGTGGTGCTGCTCAATCACCTGCGCGAGCAAAACGGCGTGGATGAGGTGAGCCTGTACAACAAGACCGGGAAGATGCTGGCCTTTTCCAGTTCGCGCAGCACCGCCCTGTTTCCCGGTGCCGGCCTGCCGCACATGGCGGCCCTGCGGCAGGTGCGGCTGCAACGCACCTACAAGAGCATCGAATCGGTGCCGGGCAAGGGCTTCTTCCTGCGCGTGGTGGTGCCGGTCAACCTGCTGTCGATCAACGAAGACCTGCGCGCCCTCGAGCTGTTGCAGCCGGTGCCGGCGGAGCTGTCGGCCAACGCCGAACGCGTGGATTCGGCCTGGCGCAGCTATCAGGAGCTTACCCGGGCGCGGGTTGGCCTGAAGCGGGTTTATGGCCTGACCCTGACCCTGACCCTGCTGCTCACCCTGCTGTCGGCCCTTGCCCTGGCGTTTTCCCTGTCCGAGTATCTTGGGGTGGCGTTGGGACAGCTGGCCGAAGCGGCCCTGGCGGTGGGACGGGGAGACTTTACCCGTCTGGCCAATGTCACCACCCGGGATGAGCTCGGGGTGCTGGCACAGGCCTTCAACACCATGATCCGCCAGCTGCAGACAGCGGCCTCGTCGCGTGCCCGCGACCAGGCCCAGCTCGAGGCCGCCAAGACCTATCTGGAAGGTATCCTGGCCAATCTCAGCACCGGGGTGGTGGTGATCGACCGCCACCAGACGGTGGTGGCCACCAATCCGGCCGCCTACGACCTGCTGCAGCTCGAGCTGGCCCTGCCCGGCCGCAGTCTGGCCGAGCTGGCGGGCTCGCCGGTGGGCGAGGGCCTGCGTGCGTTCGCCGGACTGCTGGGGCAGCGTCTGCGCCAGACCGGGCAGGAACCGGATCCGGAGGATGCCGCCTGGGACGCGCAGCTGGATTACGTGACCGAGGATGGCCTGCGCGTGCTGCATCTACGGGGCCGCCGCCTGCCCGGCGGCCCGGATGCCGATGCCATGGTGGTGTTCGATGACATCACCGGCCTGCTGCAGGCGCAACGCGATGCTGCCTGGGCCGAGGTTGCCCGTCGGCTGGCGCACGAGATCAAGAATCCGCTTACCCCCATCCAGCTCGCGGCCGAGCGGGTGCAGCGCCGCCTCACGCCCCGGTTGGATGAGGCCGACGCCGCCCTGCTGGAACGGTCGACGGCCACCATCGTCAACCAGGTGGATGCCATGAAGGCAATGGTCGACGATTTCAGTGCCTATGCCCGGGCCTCGGGCGTGGTGGCGCGCAGCCTGGATCTGAACGCGCTGGTGCGCGAAGTGCTGCACCTGTACGAAGGCACCGGAGTGACGCTCGATCTGGCCCTCGATCCCGACTTGCCCCGGGTACGCGGCGATGGCAACCTGATCCGTCAGGTGCTGCACAATCTGCTGCAGAACGCGGTCGATGCGTTGCAGGGCCAGCCGGATCCGCGCATCACGGTGCGGACCGAACAGCGCGGCGACGGCGCGCGCCTGCGCGTGCTGGACAATGGCCTGGGCTTTCCCGACCAGCTGCTGCCACGGGTGTTCGAACCCTATGTCACCAGCAAGTCGAAAGGGACTGGTCTGGGGCTCGCCATCGTCAAGAAGATCATCGAAGAGCATGGCGGGCGCGTGCAGGCGCGCAACGAGGATCAGGGGGGCGGGCACGTCAGCATCACCCTGCCGTTGGCGGAAGACAGCGCATGAGGTCATGCGCATGAGGCCGTGGCTTGGCGCAGCAGGTCTGCCCTGGTGGGCGTGTGGTACCGGTCGCAATCGAGGAGTACAGGTTTGAGTCAGGAAATCCTGGTGGTGGACGATGAGGTCGGCATCCGCGAATTGCTCTCGGAAATCCTGAGCGAGGAAGGGTATCGCGTCCGCCTCGCGGCCAACGCGCTGGTGGCGCGCGAAGCGCGCCGGCACGCCCGTCCGGATCTGGTCCTGCTTGACATCTGGATGCCGGAAATGGATGGCATCACCCTGTTGAAGGAGTGGGCCAGCACGGGCATGCTAACCATGCCGGTGGTGATGATGTCGGGGCACGGCACCATCGAGACAGCGGTGGAAGCCACCCGTATCGGCGCTGTCGATTTCCTTGAGAAGCCGATCGCCCTGCCACGCCTGCTCGCCACGGTGGAGCGCGCCCTGGCCAAGGGTCGCGCCGATTTCCGGCCTGGGCTGAACCTGGGCCATCTCGGCAAATCGGCCGTGATCGTCGACCTGCGCAAACGCCTCGATCTGCTGGTAAACCGCCCACAGCCCCTGCTGCTGGTGGGCGAACCGGGCTGCGGCGCCGATCTGGCTGCCCGTTACCTGCATCGCCCCAACACGCCCTGGGTCGCCCCGGATGACGTGGCGTGGCTGGCGGAAAACCCCTATTCGGTGCTGCCCGACGTGCAGGACGGCATGTTGTTCCTGCAGGACATCGCCCAGTTCGACCGTGCCGCCCAGCGCGGCCTGGCCCAGCTGCTGACCAAGCTGGAGCGCCACAACGTGCGCCTCGTCACCGCCTCCAGCCAGACCCCGGCCAGCCTGGTCGCCGATCATCACTTCGACGCCGAACTGCTCAACCGCCTGTCCCAGCTGGTGCTGCCGGTGCCGGCCCTGCGCGATCACGCCGAAGACATTCCCGAGATTGCCACCGTGATGCTGCAGCAGCTGATCGAGGGCAAGGAAGTACCGGTGCGTGCCCTGTCGAGTGGGGCGCTGAATGCCTTGCGCAGCCTCAATTGGCCCGGCAATCTGCCGGCGCTCGCGAACGCCGTGCGTACCCTGGCGCTGGCGGCTCTCGACCAGGAAATCACCCAGGCTGACGTGCAGCGCATCGCCGCCCAGTTCACCCGGCCGGCGGCGGCCAACCAGGTGGTGATGGAATTCAACCGGCCCCTGCGCGAAGCGCGCGATCAGTTCGAACAGGCCTATTTCGAATATCACATCCGCCGCGAAAGCGGGAACATGTCGCGGGTGGCCGAGCGCGTCGGTCTGGAGCGCACCCATCTGTACCGCAAGCTCAAGCAGCTTGGCATCCGTCCATCCGGTCGCGAGGATCCGGTTTGAACCGGTCTTCGGCAGCGGCGCCGGTGGCCGCCCCGGTTAGCATCGCTGACGGGTGAAGCCGCGTCCGCGCCCTGACATACGCGGCTGTTCTGACCGCTACCCGTTTTCAACCTCATTGTTACCAAGGGTCTTGCACACGTGAATCTGCGCCTTTCTGTCCGTCCTGCCGTCCTGCTCGTTGCGAGTGCGTTGCTGGCCACCAGTCCGCTTCTTTTGGCGGCTGATCCTGTCAACACGCCGGGCGGCAAGCTCAGCCTGCCCGGCAGTACGTCGGCATCGGCCAACGCCGAGGTTGACCAACAGCTCAAGGCAGCCGAGGAACTGAGAGCCAAGGGAGAAATTCCAGCGGCCCTGGCGAAGGTGGAAGAGGTGTTGAAAAAGCACCCGAAATCGGTACCTGCCCTGCTGCTGGCCGGCACGCTCGAGGGCGCGATGGGCAAGCTGGATGCAGCACTCGCCCATCTCAAGCAGGCGGTCACCGACAATCCGGACAACCTGATGGCGCGCAAGGTTTACGCCAGCGCCCTGATGCAGAAAGGCGATGGTGCCCACGCGCTTGAGACCCTGGAGCCGGTGCTCAAACGCACGCCGGTGGATGTGCAGGCCTACCTGCTCGCCGCTCAGATTGCCGCCGCCAGTTCCGACTTCGAGTCGGCCAACCATTCGGTGGAAAAGGCGCTGAAGGCCGAACCGAACAATATTCCGGCCCACCAGCTGGCTGCCCGCCTGGCCTTTGCCCAGCGCAAGTTTGACGAGGCATCCCGCCAGCTGCAGGCGCTGCTCAAGCTGCAACCCGACGACATCGACGCCATGCTCGGACTGGCCGGCATTGAAGCCGATGCCAACCGCAACGCCAGCGCCGCCAGCTGGTTGGAAAAGGCACGCAAGGCCAAGCCCAACCAGGCCGAGCCGTTGTTGGCGTCCGCCCAGTTCGCGCTGCATGCCGGCAAGCCGGATGAGGCGGCGGGTTATGAAGCGCGGCTGGAAACCATTCTGCCCAACCAGGCCGTGGTGCTGTCGTTGAAGGCCCAGATTGCCATGGCGCAGAAGCATCCGAAGGAGGCCGTGACGGCCCTGAAGGCCGCCCTCGACAAACAGCCAGCCACCGAGCTGCTGGTGCAGTTGCATCAGGCCTTGCTGGCGGACGGCCAGACCGACGAGGCTGCGAAACGCCTGAAGGCGTGGGTGGATACCCATGGCGATGACATGCGTCTGCGCTTTTATGCCGCCGCCAGCGCTGGCCGCGCGAAGGACTATCCGGCCGCAGTGGTCCAGTACAAGGCGATCCTGGCCAAAGATGCCAACAACCTGCAGGCCTTGCTGGATCTTGCCCAGACCCTGGAGCTGATGAAGGACCCCGGCGCGCTGGAGTACGCTGAAAAGGCGCACAAACTGAAGCCCGACAGCGTGGCCACGGCCAACACCTTGGGCGTGATCCTGATGTCCGAGGGCAAGCAGAATGAGCGCGGGCTCGGCCTGCTGCGCGAAGCGGCCCAGCATGCCCCGACCAATGCGGATGTGCGCTACGACTATGCGCGTGGACTGTTGGCGGTCAACGAAAAAGCCAAGGCCAAGAGCGAGCTGGAAGCGATCCTCGCCCTGAAGGCCCCGTTTGCCAACGAGGCCAAAGCCCGCGATCTGCTCAAGGAATTGAACTGAAGCCTTGACCGGGGCCTGCCGCTAGCATCCGCGGTCGAGAGCGGGCTGCAGCGCCCGTCGCAGCGGACGTGGCAGTACCTGCTGCAGCATGGCAGCGCGGAAGTCGGCCTGCCAGGGGGTGCCAGAGCGCCGGACGGGTGGCAGGTTGGCAAGCGGATGCGCCACCACTTCATCGAGCCATGGCCACACCGGCCGCAGCGGAGCAGGCGTTGGCCAGTCGCGCAGGGCTGTGCGCAATATCGGCTGCCAGTTCTCGCCGAAAGCGCGAACCAGATGAGCGCCATACAGCGCAGGACGCGCGGGCAGGTCGGCCTGCCACGGTCGCCAGCGCAGACAACGTGCCAGCACCCCTGGCGGCTGCGGCGGCAGCAACACCCCCAGGCCCTGCGCAGACAGCAGGGCACCGGCCGGCTCATCGCGGCAGGCCGCCTGCAGCGCCAGTCGCAGCCGCGCGGCGGTAGCCGGGTCCGGCTTCGGCTGGACTGATTTCGCCAGGCCCGGCTCCTCCGGGCCGGGCGCTTCAAGGCCGGGCTCCTGCCGGACTGGCTCCTGCCGGGCGGACTCCTGCAAGGGCACAGCGAAGTACGCCGCCAGCCGGCGCCAGTCGGCCAAGCCTGCCCCGGCATAACCCTCCACCCACACGATCCGCTGCGGCAGCAAGGCGCAGCACTGCAGGGACGCGAGCAGCAGGGCGGCCCCCGTCAGGTCGTCGGCCAACAGGATGCGGGTGGGCCAGACGTCCAGCGTGCGGCAGACACTGGTCATGCGTTCGCGACATTCCTCGATCACCTGCGTCCAACCGCGCCGGTCGCGACGTTCCAGACGCCAGCTGCCATGAAAGGCCGGGTTGCTGGCCACGGCCAAACCCGCTGCCGTCGGATCGACGCCCAGACGCAGATGACAGCCCGCCGGGACGGCATTGCCGCTGTCGTCTGCCGCGAACGGATGATCGGCCACTTCCAGCCAGCCGTCCTGCGCGCGCCAATACAGCGGACAGCGGCCCAGGCGGTCGGTGGCAAGCAGCCAC
>CAIPBT010000036.1 GCA_903863375.1 uncultured Ferrovum sp. | reverse complement strand
GGGACCTGATGCGAATTCCGGTGGCTTCTTGTTTTTCCGGACATCAAGCCCTGCGGGGTGTAGCCCCACCCCAAGGTAGGCACTGCGAATGGTTGGCACCAGCTGCCCCTCCCCACTCCCCACGGCTACAACCCGATATCCGGCTCCGGACATCTGGGAGGCTCCTCCTCCTGTGACCGTCAGCGCATCGCCGTGGGTCGGCTACGCTCGATCTATTGTGTCCGGATATTACGCAGCGCTTGCGGGACCGTCAACTAACTCATATAAATGACTCTTCGTCATTTCATTGCTGCAGGACGGCATGTGGTCTGGTATCGATTGCAGTGCATCCGCACCTTTTTTGCAGGCTGAAGACGGGCCTGCGTACACTCTTCTGGTTTAGGGTTGAAACACTGCCATGCCTGCACCGCTGTACAAGGAAGTCCGCGAAAAATTGCTCGCCAGCATCACCCGGGGTGCCTGGCCGACCGGTACGGCATTGCCCAGCGAGGCGGCCCTGGCGCTGGAATATGGTGTCAGCGTCGGCACGCTGCGCAAGGCGGTGGACGAACTCGTCATCGAGAAGGTGCTGCTGCGCCAGCAAGGCCGCGGCACTTTTGTCGCCGCGCACGATGTTGAGCGCACGCTCTACGATTTCTTCCGCATCCGCCATGCCGACGGCGTGTCGCGGTTTCCGGAAGTGGAAACGATCAGCCTGCGCCGCCAGGCAGTCGACGCCGAGACGGCAGCGCAATTGCAGCTGCCGGCCGGCGCGAAGGTGGTCCGCATCATCAACCGCCTTGGCATCGCCGGCGTGCCGGTGGTGCTGGACGAGGTGTTCCTGCCCGCCACGCGCTTTGAAGGCCTCACGCTGGAAATCTTCCGGCAGCGGCCCGACACCATCTATCACCTCTATCAGCACCGCTTCGGCGTCAACGTGCTGCGCGGCGAGGAGCGCATCCGCGCCTGCCGGGCCGGCGCCAGGGAAGCCCGTCTGCTGGCCATTTCACGGAGCGCCCCGATGCTGGAAGTCGAACGGCTGTCCTTCACCTACTACGATGTACCCGTGGAATGGCGACGCAGCCGGGTTCACACGGCCGAGCACTATTACGTGAGCGATCTGGGCTGACCAGCGAGCGATCTAGGCTGACCGCGACCATCAGCACTTGGTTACAATCGCTGCTTTACTGACCGGAGCTGCGGCAACGCCGCACAACCCAACCTCTCATGGCGAACCAAGACCAAGCCTACCAGACCTGGCGCTGCATCCTGTGCGGCTGGATTTACGACGAAGCGGCGGGCGTTCCCGAAGATGACATCGCCCCAGGCACCCGTTGGGCCGACGTGCCGGAAAACTGGGTTTGCCCCGATTGTGGTGCCATGAAGATCGATTTCGAACTCGTGGAGATCTGATGGTCCAGCCCGGCTCGGTGGGGATCGTCACCCCCAGAACCGCCACGTTCGACCAGCCCCTGCAGCTGACCTGCGGCCAGACCCTGCCGAGCTATCAGCTGGCCTACGAAACCTACGGCACCCTCAACCCGGATGCCAGCAACGCCATCCTGGTCTGCCATGCGCTGTCCGGCACCCATCATGTGGCCGGCACCTACCACGATGACCCGAAAAACATCGGCTGGTGGGATAACATGGTGGGGCCAGGCAAACCGGTCGACACCAACCAGTTCTTTGTGATCGGGGTGAACAACCTGGGCGGCTGTCATGGTTCGACCGGCCCGTCTTCCGTGCATCCCGACACTGGCAAACCCTGGGGTGCCGCCTTCCCCTTTGTCACGGTGGAAGACTGGGTAGAGGCGCAGGCGCGACTCGTCGACCGGCTCGGCATCCGGCGGCTGGCCGCCGTGCTGGGCGGCAGCCTTGGTGGCATGCAGGCGCTGCAGTGGACCCTGGCGTATCCCGACCGGGTGGCGCATGCCCTGGTGATCGCGGCAGCCCCCAAGCTGTCCACGCAGAACATCGGCTTCAATGAAGTCGCCCGGCAAGCCATTGTCACGGACCCCGATTTTCATGGCGGCAACTTCTACGCCCACGGCGTGATCCCCCGCCGTGGGTTGCGTCTGGCGCGCATGCTGGGCCACATCACCTACCTGTCCGACGATGCCATGCACGAAAAATTCGGCCGGGAACGGGTGACGGGCGAGCACCGCTTTTCGCTGGACGTCGAATTCCAGATCGAGTCGTATCTGCGCTACCAGGGAGACAAGTTCAGCGAGCGCTTCGACGCAAACACTTATCTGATCATGACCAAGGCGCTCGATTACTTTGACCCGGCGGCGGCCTTCAATGGCGATCTGAGCCGGGCCCTGGCGCGGGCCAAGGCATCGTTCCTGGTCGCCAGCTTCACGTCGGACTGGCGTTTTTCGCCCGCCCGGTCGCGCGAGATCGTCAAGGGCCTGCTCGACAACCGGCTACCGGTGGCCTACGCCGAAATCGACGCGCCACAAGGCCACGACGCCTTCCTGATGGACCATCCGCATTACCAACAAATGATCGCGGCCTATCTGCAGCGCGTCGCTGCCGAGTGCAAAGCCCGCCGTGGAGGCCAGCCATGAGTCCGATCTCCATCCGCGCCGATCAGGCAGCGCTTGCCGAATGGATCAAGCCCGGTGCCAGTGTGCTGGATCTAGGGTGTGGGGACGGTTCCCTGTTGTCCTACCTGCAGGAACGACGGGGTGTTCGCGGTTACGGCGTGGAAAACCAGCCGGACAAGGTGATCGCCTGTGTCGCCCGTGGCGTGAACGTGATCCAGTTTGACCTGGAAGCGGGGCTGGCCGGTTTCGACACCGGCTCGTTCGACCATGTGATCCTTTCCCAGACCCTGCAGGCCGTGCACAACACGGCAGGGGTATTGGCCGAGATGTTGCGGGTGGGACGCGAAGGCATCGTCAGCTTTCCGAACTTCGGCTACTGGCGCAACCGTCTGCAGGTGCTGGCCGGCAACATGCCGGTCTCGCGCGACCTGCCCTATTCCTGGCACGACACCCCCAATGTGCATCTGTGCACCCTGCACGATTTCGAGGCGCTCTGCCGCGAACAGGGTGCCGTGGTACGGGAACGGCGGGTGATGTCCGGCCGCCACCCGGTAACGGTGCTGCCAAACCTGCTGGGGGGTGTGGCGCTCTACCGGGTCGGGCTGAGCGCCTGAGCGGCGAAATCCTGCGACGCGGCTGTAATCCGACGATGCCGCTGCATTCCTCCGACGCAGCAACACCCAGTCGCGCCGGACAGCGTCAACGCTCACCAACTTCCCGTGTTGGCCATCGAGACCCAGGGTTCGGCGGGCGGCAGGGCCGGGCCGGCCTGCAGCAGTTCAATTGAAATCTGGTCCGGCGACCGGATGAAGGCCATGCGCCCATCGCGTGGCGGCCGCAGGATGGTCACCCCATGCTCCTGCAGGCGCCGACAGGTTGCGTAGATGTCGTCAACGGCATAGGCGAGGTGGCCAAAATTGCGGCCGCCGGTATAGACCTCGGCATCCCAGTTCCAGGTCAGTTCCACCTGCGCCTCCTCATTGCCGGGTGCCGCGAGAAACACCAGGGTGAAGCGTCCGGCCTGGCTATCCTGACGGCGGAATTCACGCAGGCCCAGGGCCTTGCAGTAAAACGCGAGCGATGCATCGAGGTCGGTGACCCGGACCATGGTGTGCAGGTATTTCATGCGACAGACTCCTCATCCAGTCGGGCCACCCGGGCACGCTGCCACCACACCAGCAGCAGACCCGGCAGACCCATCACGATCGAAAACACAAAAAATACCGGCCAGCCCAGGTTGGCGGCCAGCCAGCCCGAGGCAGGGCCGACATACACGCGCCCGAAGGCGGCCAGCGCCGAGAGCAGGGCGAACTGGGTGGCACTGAAACGCCGGTCACACAATGCCATCAGCAACGCGGCGAAGGCGGCGGTACCCATGCCCGACGTGAGATTCTCGAGCGTCACTGCCAGCACCATCAGCCACAGCACATGGCCCTGTACAGATAACAGGAAAAAGCCCAGCGCCGCCAGCGACTGCAAGGCCCCAAAAGTCAGCAGCGCCCGCAGCAGACCGAGTCGGGCAAGCCCGGCGCCGCCGAGTACGGCACCTGCCAGGGTGGCAACCAGGGCAACGCCCTTGTTGACCAGTCCCACCTCGGCCAGGCTGAAGCCCGCGCCCCGCAGCAGGAAGGTGGTGGAAAGCGCCATCGCAAACGCGTCCGACAGCTTGTAGGCCACCACCAGTGCCAGCATCGCCCAAGCGCCATCGCGCTGCAGGAATTCGCGCAAGGGCTCGATCACGGCACTGCGCAGGTCAGCCGGTGCGCAGACTGGTGCCTGGTCGGATTCGGGAGCCCACAGGCTGACCAGGGGCAGCAGCAGGAACAACCCCGCCAACGCGAGGAACACATCCCGCCAGCCCCAGGCCTGCGCTGCCACCAGGGCCAGGGCCCCCGTCACCAGCATGCCCAGTCGGTAGCCAAGCACAGCAAAGGCCGCACCCAGGCCACGTTCGGCCGGATGCAGCACCTCGGTTCGCCACGCGTCGATCACAATATCCTGGCTGGCGGACAGGAAAGCGACGCCAATCGCCAAGGCCGCCAGGCGCGGCAGGTCGGCGGGCACGGCGGTGAACGCCATGGCGGCCAGCAGGGCAGCCAGCGCCACCTGCAACACCATCATCCAGCCGCGCCGCCGGCCAAAGGCTGGCGGCGCATACCGATCCAGGAATGGCGACCAGACGAATTTCCAGGTGTAGGGCAACCCCACCAACGAGAACCACGCAATCGACTTGAGGCTCGCGCCTTCGGTGGTCAGCCAGGCCTGCAGGGTGGCGCCGCTGAGGGCCAGCGGCAATCCCGATGCGCAGCCCAACAGCAAAGCTGCCAGCAGACGACGCCACCCACCGGCGGGCCGACCGCCCGCGCCGTCTGTGTCAGGCGGCGTCAAGCTCAGGCAAGCCGGAAGCGCAGGGTGCCGAGCTTTTCGATCGAGCTTTCGATCACATCACCCGCCTTCAGCCAGACCTGCTGGTCCTTCGGCATGCCAAGGATCACGCCGTGCGGCGTGCCGGTCAGGATCAGGTCACCCGGCTCCAGCGTCCAGTGCTTCGAGATGTAGGCAACCATCTGTTGGGTGTTGAAAATGAAATCGTCGGTGCTCCAGGACTGGCGCACTTCGCCGTTCACCCGGGTCTCCAGCTTGAGGGCGTTGGGATTGCCGACCACGTCGGCCGACACGAAGTACGGACCGATCGGCGCAAAATTGTCGAGGGTCTTGCCGATCATCCACTGCACACTCGGCGTTTCGAGCTGCAGGTCGCGCGCCGAAAAGTCATTCGACGTACAGTAACCCGCCACGTAGTCGAGGGCGCTGTCTTCACTGACATTGCGGGCAGCCTTGCCCATCACGATCAGCAGCTCGGTCTCGTAATCGAACTTGTAGGCGACCTCTTTCGGCGGCAGGGTAATGGTGCATTCGTGAGCGGCCAGGCTGTTGTTGAACTTGTTGAACAGGGGCGGCACGCGCGGCTCGGCCATCTTCACTTCGCGGGCGTGACGGCGGTAATTGAGCCCGACACAGATGATCTTGCCCGGTCGGGTGAACAGGCGGCCATGCCGGATGGCCGCTTCGTCGAGCAGGGCATGCGGGATGCGGCCGGCGTCGGCCGCCTGCATCAGCGGCGTCAGTGCAGCGCCACTTCCATCGCGCAACAGGGTTTCCATGTCGAGCGGTACCGACAGATGCAGCTGGCGGGCGGCAGCGCGCACGTCGATGACCTTGCCGGCGTGCACAATACCCAGCGTTTCACTGCCATCCGACTGATGGATCGAGAGCAGGGTCAGCCCCTTCGGCAAGGCATGCGGTCCCTGGTAGGGCCGGGATGCGCCGGCGGCCTCGGCATTCGGACTGGCCACGCTGGCCGCCGCGCCAAGGCCGGTGATGGCCACTGTCGTAGCCACGGCACCCGCAGCAGCGATGCCACCTGCGGTCAGAAATTCACGTCGATCGGTCATCGGTCTCTCCTCATCAGGCATGCTCCTGCATGCGGCTTGTGGATGGATTGTCGGTGTTTTCTACACACGCCCGGCTGGCACACGGCAGCCGGGCGCAACAGGCAACACGCCGACGTCAAGGCGCGCCCACCGAAGACTGCAGCCGGTCTGAGTGCTCGGCCAGCCACCAGGCCAGCACCGCCAGCGTGGCAACATGGCTGCGCAGGGACAGGGCATCGACTTTGTCGAAGGTATCGGCAGCCGTATGGTGCAGGTCGAAATAATGCCGCGCGTCGACCAGGGGTGCAAATCCGGGTACCCCAGCGCGTTGCAGCGGCGTGATGTCGGCCCCGGTCGGACTGTCGCGCCGCTCCAGGCCGGTCGCGCCGATCGGCGCGAGCACCTGCAGCACGGGTTTCAAGGCGGCGGCACTGGCCGGACTGACCGCCGCGCGGATGCCGAGCGCACGACCGCCGCCTTCGTCGCTCTCGATGGCGGCGATGTGATCGGCGAAATGATCGCGTTGCGCTTCGGCGTAAGCCTTCGCACCGCGCGTGCCATTTTCCTCATTGGTCCAGGCGATGAAGCGGATGGTGCGTTGCGCGTGCAGCCCCAACTGTTGCAGCACCTGCAGCACGCCGGCTGCGCCGATCACGCCAACCCCATCATCGAGTGCCCCGGTGGCAAGGTCCCAGGAATCGAGATGTCCCGAGACCACCACCACCTGCTCCGGATGCGTGGTACCCGGCCAGTCGGCAATCACGTTGAAACTGTCAGCGTCGGGCAGCGTGCGCGGCGTCAGCAGCAGATGCAGACGAACCGGGCCGGCCTGCGCCAGCCGTTCGATCAGATCGGCATCCTCGCTGGCCAGGGCGGCCGCCGGAATGGCGCTCTGACCTTCCTTCCAGGTGGTCGCTCCCGTATGGGGCAACCGGGTACCAGCCGGCCCGACCGAGCGAACCAGCACAGCGGATGCCCCAAGCGCTGCCGCTGCCGCAGGACCGCTGAAGCGGTATTGCCCAGCCTGCTCATAGGCCTGTCCCGCCAGTCCGTTGTCGGCCAGATTTTGGTCAAAGGCTTTGGTGAACAGCACGATCGCACCACGCACTGCGCCCGCACGCTGTTCCAGCTCAGTAAAATCCCGGATCACCAGCACCGGGGCTTCTGCACCACCGGGTGGTGTCGACCCCGAACCACCCAAGGCTGTGAGGTGCAGCTTCTGTTCGAGTTTGCCTACCTGCCCGGGATAGGAAACCAGGGAAGCCTGCTCCAGCCCCCGCTCCCAATGCGGCACCTTCACCGGCTGCAAGGTGACGGTGGCCCCAAGTTCGCGCATCACGGCAGCCAGACGCAGGATCGCCGCCTCGAGTTGCGGCGAGCCCGACAGACGCGGACCGATCTGGTCGGTCAAGGTCTGCAGGGTGCGGTAAGCCCAGTCACTTTGCATGGCGGTATCGCGAATGCGCTCGAGCGACCCCGCTGTCACCGTCGCCGTAGCCCGTGATGCGTCGATCGGCCCCTGGGCATTGGCCGGCCCGGCCAACAGCAAGAGACTGCCGAACACCATGGCACACGGTAGCCATTTCCCGCCACGCGTGCGATGACTTCGATGGCTGTCATGCCTGCCATGCCTGCCATGCCTGCCGGAGGCACACCAGAACGTTTGAATCCGGGAAACGGCCATCACCTGTGGTTCCAGCAAGAAGATGCGTGAAATACTAACACCGTCGGATTATCCGGCCGTCTGACGACCACCACTCAGCAAGGACACCGGGATGCCCCGTCGCCAACCTCCCCAGCCCGCTTCCATCCATCTGCCGCGTCTGCGACCCGGAGTGTGCCTGCTCACCGCACTGCTGCCCTTCACCCTGGCGGGTGCGGCCACCGCCTCAGCCGGCGCGAGCCTCACCGAACCGGCTGGCGCGACGGCGCCAGATCGTGCCGCGACCGCAGCGGCAGCGGCCACCGCCGCAGCCGCCGAGTCTGTGCAGGCTTCCGCAGCAGCGGTCACGACGACAGCGCACGCAGAAGTAGCCGCCACGGCAGCAGAGCGGTTGCACGCGCTCTTTGCTGCCAGCGACGAGGCCAGCCTGGCACGCGACCCCCTGCGCGCCCTGTTCCGCGGGGACACCCGCTACACCGGAGAATTTGGTGATTACATCAGCGACGCCTACCTGGCGGCCGAGCGGCAGGCCGCACTGGATGATCTGGCGGCGCTGCGCCAGATCCCGCGGGACGACCTGACGCCCGCCGACCAGATCAGCCTGGATGTGTTCCAGTACCGCCGCACCATGGACCTGCGCGCCACCGACCCGGCGCTGCTTGCCGTCAGCGCAGACCGCCCGATCGATCATTTCACCGGCCTGCAGACGATGGTGCCAGACCTGTCCTCCGGCAACGGGGCCGGGGTCTATGCCACGGCGCAGGACTACGAGGACGGCCTGCATCGGCTGGACGGCTATGTGCGCTACCTCGACCGCGCCATCGCACGGATGCGTCATGGCTTGGCCGTTGGCAACACCAACCCGCGCCTGGTGATGGAGAACGTGGTCGGCCAGTTCGACGCCCTGATCGCCGAAGGCGTGGAAGGCAGCGTCTTTTACCAGCCGGTGCTCCATTTTCCAGGCACCCTGCCGGGCGCGGAGCGTCAGCGGCTGACCCTGGCCTACCAATCCTTCATTCGCGACCGCCTGCAACCGGCCCAGGTGCGCATGCGCGACTTCCTGCGCCAGGAGTATCTGCCCCACGCCCGAACCAGCGTTGGGCTGTCAGCCCTGCCCGGCGGGGCGGCCCTCTACCGCTATCTGGTGGCGCTCAACACAACCCTGGAAGTGAGCCCCGAGACGCTGCACACCCTGGGCGAGCAGGAAGTGGCACGCATCACGGACGAGATGAATCGGGCGCGCATGGCCGCCGGCTTTTCGGGCGACCTGGCCGCCTTCGGAGAATTCCTGCGCACCGCACCACAATTCGCGCCGACGTCGGCTGAGGACGTGCGCGACCGGTTCCTGCAGATCCGCAAACGCGTCGACGCTGTGCTGGCGCGCGACTTCACGATTGCGCCGCGCACCGCACTCGAGATCCGGCCTGTGCCTGCCTACAAGGAACGCACCGAGGCAGCCGGCTCCTACTTCCAGGGAACGCCAGACGGGCAGCGCCCGGGGATCTTTTTCTACAATACCTACGACCTGCCAAGCCGCTACACGTGGGGTTTTGAAACCCTGTTCCTGCATGAGGCCGTTCCCGGACATCACTTCCAGATCAGCCTGGCCCAGGAAAACCAAACCCTCCCCAGCTTCCAGCGCTTTGGCGATTACACCGCCTTCCTCGAGGGCTGGGCGCTCTACTCGGAAAGCCTGGGCCAGGAGCTCGGCCTGTTCACGGACCCCTACCAGTGGTACGGCCATCTGAATGACGAAATGCTGCGTGCCATGCGTCTGGTGGTCGATACCGGCCTGCACGCACAAGGCTGGACGCGCGAACAGGCCATCACCTACATGCGCACGCACTCCACCATGAGCCAGACCGATGCCACTGCCGAGGTCGAACGCTACATCGCCATGCCCGGGCAAGCCCTCGCGTACAAGGTCGGTCAACTGACCATCCGCCGGCTGCGCACGGAAGCCGAACACGCCTTGGGCAGCCGCTTCGACGCGCGCGACTTTCACGCCCAGGTGCTGCAGTCCGGGGCCCTGCCACTGGTGGTACTCGAACAGAAAATCCATGCCTGGGTGACGGCCCGGCAGGCCCGCTGACCGGGCAGCGTCGCGCTGGTGTCGCCCGCACTGCGGCGGTGCCAGCGCGAGCAAGGGTCACGGCCAGCGCAGCGCCGCTGCAGCACGCGCGTCCCCCTGACCAGCGCGGCGGCGCTGCAACACGCGCGCGCCCCCCAGCTAGCGCAGCGCCACCGTACGAGTGGTCGCCCCTGGCTGGTCTGGCAGGTCCAGCCGCACGGGTTCGCCGGCGCCATGCACCTCCAGCGTGATGCCGGTCCACCACGGCTGCCAGGTTCCCTGCCGGGCCCCGAAGGTGACGGTCACCATGTCGCCCTGTTGGGTGCACGTGAAGGACTGGCGCAGGAAAGCACCGCGCTGGAAGGCGTAGGTCACTCCATCGTCGGCATACAAACTGCCATGACAATCTGGCCCCGGATACACCGCCAGGGTCAGGCGTCCGGCAGGACGTTCTGCGGTGCTTTGCACCACCGGCTGACGTGGCACGATCGCACCTGGGCGCACGAACACCGGCAGGCGCTCCAGACTGGGCTGCTCTGCTCGCTTGCGGCCCGACAGCCGGCGACCGGTCCAGTAGTCATACCAGCCCTCGCCCGGCAGACGGACCTCATACACCGCTGGCGAGTCGAGCGTCGGGGCCGGCGCCACCAGCAGGTCATCACCCAGCATGAACTGCTCGGCACTGCCATTGAAGTCATTGCCGCCCGCGAGCAGCGCCGGATACTCCAGGAACACTGGCCGCATCAGCGGCAGACCGGTGCGGCTGTTTTCCTCGGCCAAACCGTAGAGGTAGGGCATCAGGCGATAGCGCTCTTCAATGTAGCGGCGCCGGATGGCCTCATGTTCGGGACCATTCACCCAGACCTCCTGCGCCGGCTTGTCGAGCATGTAATGGTCGCGGAAAATCGGATTGAAAGCGCCCAGTTCGATCCAGCGCGTCAGCAGTTCGGCACTCGGCTGATCGCCGGCAAAGCCGCCGATGTCGTCGCCGGCGTAGGCGAAGCCACTCAGGCCGAGGTTGACCAGCATCGGTACCGACAGCTTCAGATGTTCATAGGTCGATACATTGTCACCGGTCCAGGTGGCGGCGAAGCGGTGGCCGCCGGCGTAGCTCGCCCGGGTCAGCACAAAGGGACGGGCATCGGGCGCGAGCCGGCGCAGACCCTCCTGGGTGGCGCGTGAATTGAGCATGCCGAACACGTTGTGCATCTCGGCGTGGGTGGCCGGCCGCGGCGCGAAACCGGGCTCTTCGATCCGGTGCACCACATCCAAGGGCATGGTCTTGCTGCGCACCTCGAACAGCGCCGGCTCGTTCATGTCGTTCCAGAAGCCGGATACGCCCATGTCGACAAAGCCACGATACTGCTCACCCCACCAGGCGCGGGCGTCCGGGCGGCTGAAATCCGGAAACACGGCCGGCCCGGGCCAGACAATGCCACTGTAGGTCGACCCATCCGGATTGTGGACGAACAGGTCGTGGGCACTGCCACTGTCGTAGGGCGCGTAGCCCTCGCCGGCCGCCTTGGCGACGTGCAGGTCAGTGATCAGCACCAGGCGGATGCCCTGCTGCCGCAGCGCGGCGATCATGCCGGGCATGTCCGGAAAGGTCTTGCGGTTGACGGTGAACGGACGATTGCGATCCTGATAGTCGATGTCGCAATACAGCACATCCACCGGCACGTGATCGGCCCGGAAGCGGCTGGCTACGGACAGCACCTCGCCCTGGTTCATGTAGCTGTAGTGCGACTGCTGAAAGCCGAGCGCCCACTGCGGCGTGAGCGGGGCCTTGCCGGTGAGCGCGGCATACTGC
>CAIPBT010000035.1 GCA_903863375.1 uncultured Ferrovum sp. | reverse complement strand
TGTCCCCATACAGTGACACGGCAGTGGGCGGCCAGCGGCAAAAGGCGCATACTTCACGCCTTATATCTCTGCCACATCAAGGTATTAGGCCTCCCGGTCGATCCATCCGGCCCGACCGCCGACACCACCAGGAAAGGGCCTGCGGCATACGCCGGACAGCACCGCCCGAATCCGCGCGTCGCGGAGCGCCCGGATCGCCCGGAGCACCCAGATCGATCCATCCGCCCGGCGTGTGTGATTGCCTGTGATCAGGGGGTTCCGCAAACCATTCGCGGCGTTGTGTGTCTACGCTGGCGGAAACTGCGTTACCAATTGTGTCAGTTTGTTATCGATCATCCCGGCAACCGCCCTTGTGCTGGCAAACTGCCGGCAGTGACATAAGATCAAGCATTGCTTGGAGAACCTTAAGGTTATGGAAGCAAAATTGCGTGTGCTGATTGCCGAGGATCACACCATCCTGCGCGCTGGCCTGAAAGCCCTGCTGTCGTCCGACCCTGAACTGGAGGTGGTGGCCGAGGCGGACAATGGTCGCGATGCGGTGCGGGCGGTTGGTCAGTGCAATCCGCATATCGTGCTGATGGATCTCAACATGCCCGGGACCAACGGCATCTCCGCCATCGGCGAAATCCGTCGCCGCTACCCCGATGTCAAGGTACTGGTGCTGACGGCGCACAAGACCGAAGAGTACATCCGGGAAGCCCTGACGGCCGGCGCGAACGGCTATGTACTGAAGGACGCCACCTCGCAGGAACTGATGCTGGGGGTGAAGTCGGTGCTGAACGGCAAGAGCTATCTGAGTCCCGCCATCTCCGAGCACGTCATCAACGGCTTTCTGGATGGTAGCAAGGATCCGCGCCAGAAGAGTCAATGGGACCTGCTCACCGCCCGGGAACGCGAGATCCTCAAGTTGATCGCCGAGGGCTTCACCAGCAAGGAAATCGCCGGCTACCTGTGCCTCAGCATCAAGACGGTGGAAAAGCACCGCTCCAACCTGATGAAAAAGCTCGACCTGCACAACGTCTCGGCGCTGACCCAGCTGGCAATCAGCAAGGGGCTGGTCGGCAACTGATCAGGCGGGGCCCATCCCAGTCCACACGGTCATCCGGTCAGGCCGTGGCGCGGCCACTGCACCATCACCTCGGTGCCTTGACCGACTGCCGAACGCACCTCGAACACCGCGCCGCTGTATTCGGCGCGCTCGCGCATGCTGCCCAGGCCCACCCCACCTTCCACGCGTTTGCGCGCCAGGGCTGCCTCAGGGTCGAAGCCAACCCCATCGTCTTTCACCTGCAGTTCAATGGTGTCCGCCAACGCCGACAGCACGATGTCGACGCGGCTGGAACGGCCATGACGCACGGCATTGTTCACCGATTCCTGAGTGATCCGGAAAATCGCGGTACGCAAGCTCTCGGGAATTTCCCGTTCCTCGGCGCGCAGGTTGGCGCGGATATCCACGCCCTGGTAGATGCGGCTGAACTCGCGCGCAAACCAGCTCAGGGTGGTGATGATGCCGAAATCATCCAGTGAACTGGGACGCAGATCCATCGAGATGCGCCGCACTTCTTCCATGGTGGCCTGCACCATTGGCACGAGATCATCGAGCATGCGGAAGGCTGCGTCCGCCTGTCCACGCTGGGCAATCTGGGTGGCGTGACCGATGGCGAACTTGATCGCCGACAGCGACTGGTTGACCGAGTCATGCAGTTCGACCGCGATGCGTTTGCGTTCACGCTCCTGCGCCGTCTGCAACTGGGAAGACAGCAGCTTCGACTCGGCCTGCGAATCCTTCAGCGCCAGATCCGCTTCCTCGCGTTCGACGATCACGCGCATCAGTTCCTGGTTGCTGCGCAGCAGTTCATCGGTGCGCTGCTCCACCCGGCGCTCCAGTTCCGCCGAGCTTCGGTTGCGCTGCTCCTCTGCCAGTTTCAGTTCGGTAACATCGGTCACCACCACCAGCACGTGTGGCCGCCGCTCACGGCGGGCGGCATCCGATACGGGCTCTCCCACCGGCAGCACATAGCCCTCCACCCGGACAGAACGGTGCAGCCGTTCGTCGCGCACTTCATAACTGGGCGGTGCTGCTGCGGCCGGTCCGCGGGCAAACCGCCGCGCAAAGGCAAGCGCCTCGCAGTGGCGGCGATGGCAACCCGGGTGCAGCACGGCGTGCAGCGAACGGCCCAGCACATCGCGCACGGTCCCAAGAGCCCAGCGTTCCAGGGTGCGGTTGACCCGCAACACATTCATGCGCTCATCCAGGATCAGCACCAGCTGCGGCAGACAGTCCGCCGTGACTTCCCATTCCAGCTTGGCCTGCTCAACCAGCCGGAATTCCTGCTCCAGGCGCTGCAGCGCCGTGCGCTCGGCCGCGGCGCTTGTCCGCTCTGTCGCCGGCACGGCGGCGTGCCGGCCGGCCTGGCGGGCCATGCTGCGGCCACTCATTTTCAGCTGCTGCCCTGCAGTCGCCGGTACGCGCGCAGCAGATCTTCCGCCGTGGCAAAGCCATCGATACGAACCCAGGGTTTTCCCGGTGCCACGCGCATCAAGGTGACCGGATCGTGGTTCATCTTGTCCCCCTTGTAGACCTCAAACGCCTTCTGGATCGCAATGCTGGCTTCCACCGTGCCGGTGTAGTGGTTCCAGCCTGGCCCGGCACCATATTTGCGGGCGTACTTGCGCAGCACGGCGGGCGTGTCTTCCTCCGGATCGATCGACACCGATACCAGATGCACTTTCGCCGCCTCGGCACCTAGCTTGCCCTGCAATTGGGCAAACGTCTGGCTGCTGATCGGGCAGATACCGAAACAGGTGGTGTAGATGAAATTCACCAGCACCGGACGCCCGTCGTCCAGTTCCTGGTTGAACTGAACCGGCTTGCCGTCTTCCCGCAACATTTTCTGCGCCGGCAGGGCCACCGTCACCCGGTGTTCCTGCACGGTTCCCTTGCCCGACGCGTTGCTGGCCATCGGCATGGCTGCATGGTCTGGTGCGGGCCCCGGCCCGGCGGCATCCGGCAGCGCAAGGGCCAGCAGCGGTGCTGCGAGACTGCAGGCGACGATTCGCAGGGCAAGGGCGCGCCCGATGCGCGCGCGCGCGGCAGGGCCGCCCGTGGCGAAGGCGCGGCGCACGGTCGAAACGGGTTGAACAGCAGAACGCTGCCGGGCAGGCGCCGCCTGCTGATGGCGAGGGAAAGGCGGTAATGCCATGACATGCTCCAGGGATTTCCAAGGATGCTGCATCTTAGTGCTTTGTGCCGCAGAGGCAAGGTTTAGCCGCACACCGGCGGTGTTGGGTTGCGCCCTCAGGGCAGCACCCAGCCGTCCTCCGGCTGCCAGCCGTTGACACCCGTCCAGCGCAACAGGTAACTGCCCCGCGAGGCCCAGGCCTGCTCGGCAGCTGGTCGCAACTCACGGTAATGGGCGTTGGCCGACCGCAAGGTGAGCGCACCACGCATCTGGCGCAGCAGGCCCTCGGCAAAATAAGCGCCTTGCAGACTCGCCAGGGCCGTCTCCAGGGCCTCCATCGACAGCCACAGATCCGTCTGGGCACGCGCGTCACGCTCCGGCAGGCCCTGCCGGCGCAGCCAGGCCTGCGGCGGCCCCATCGCGGCCTGACGGCGGCCAGGCAGTTCCCACGGATAGGTGAGCCAGAGGTGGTCAATCAGGCTGCTGGCAACCGGTAACCCGGCCAGCGGGTCAGGCAGGTCGGGCAACAATACCCCAGACACAAACAGACGCCGGCACAGCGGTGAGCTGAGCCAGGGTCGCAGATCGATCGGTCGCAGCCACAGCACGCAGTCTGCCGGCTCGGTCGGCGGTGCGGCCGGGATCCCGGCGGCATCCGTCAGCCAATCTGTCTGCACCGCCACCTGTCCCACCAGGGCGTGCGCCAGGGCGCGCGCACCGGCGGCTCCGCTGTCGCCCGGGCGTGCCACCTGCCAGACAGGTGCGCGTGGGTCTGATCGGTCGGTCAGCAGGAAAGCGGCCAGACGCTTCGCATCGAGCAACACCCCAGGGTGGAAATACAGGCTGACTGCGCCGGGCACGGCCGGCGGTGCTTCGATGGCCGGCAACAGCAGCGGCAGTCCGTGCTGACTGCAGTACCGATCGATGGGCGACCAGTCACCTGTCCCGGTGCCGCCAACCAGGGCAAAGACAGGACGCCGCGCGAGCTGTTGTGCCAGCTGCTCGGCCCAGTCGGCAGCACCCGCCTGCAGGCGGAAAACCGCCAGATGCCAGGTGCGCGCTGCGCGCGGCCAGCTGTCGCGGGCGCGCCCTTCCAGGCCCTGGTTATGCAGGGCAAACCGTCGCTCCAGCATGCTCACCAGCACCGCTGCCCGGGCGGAATCGGCCCCGGGTGTGATCACAAAACCGAACACCAGCCGGCCATCGTGTGCGCCCGCCGGCAGTCGGGAAGACGGACCTGGCGCGCTGCCGGGCGGCAGGGATACGGTCGCCAGGACCGCCGTGGGCCAGGCCAGCAGCAAGACCACCAGCAGGCACCCACTCGGTCGCCAGGCCAGGCACCAGGCCAAACGCTGACCCAGACGCTGGGCAAGGCACCAGGCCAAGCGCTGAGCCAGGTGCCGGGCAGGAAAACGGCCGGGCACGCAGGGCTTAGCGAACGCTGAACTCGGCGTCCAGCCGGAAAGGACCCAGGCCATAATTCTGCCAGCGGATGCAGTAGTCGGCCGTGAGCGGGGCGCGGTAATCGGCTTCCACCGTGCGCACCTCATCCTCGCGCAGCACCGTGGCCGCATCGTGCAGGGCGTGATAGTGCATGCTCCAGCTCATGCGCTGGCCCGCCTGGAAGCGGTAATGCAGCACCTGGCCGGCGGCCAGAGGATGGCACCATTCCACCTCGTCCTCGATCTGCAGCCATTGCGTGAAACGATAGGGCACCGCGTGCCCTTCCAGCGTGATCGAGGCTGCCTGCGCTACGCTGCCCACCGCACCGAGCAGGGCCATGCCCGCCACCACCAGACCCGCCGCCGGGCGGCTGCGCGACGACCGCCGGCACCGGCCGACCAGCGCCCGTCCCACCGCCGCCGTCATGATTGCGCTGGCGGCATCCGGGCGGGATCGGGGTAGGTACCCACATAGTTCACCACCAGGCCATCATCGCTGCGCACACTGGAATACGTCGCGCGCACGGTGTACTCGCCGCCATCCTTGCGCCGGTTGCGCACCACACCCTCCCACCAGCCATGCTGCGCCAGCTGCGCCCACAGCCGGGCCTGGAAACCCACCCCGTCATTGTGCGAGGCCAGCATGTTGGCGGGTTTGCCCACCAGCTCATGCACGGCATAGCCGCTCATGCGTTCGAAGGTACGGTTGACGAACACGATCACACCCGCCGGATCGGTCACCACCACGCCCTCGCCGGCGCGGTCCACCACACGGGCCGACAGGCGCAGGGCGTTCTCGGCATTCTTGCGCGATGTGATGTCCAGCGATTGGGTACAGACGGCATACAGCACGCCATCGTCGCCATACAGGGGAAAGCGCAGGCTCAGCAGTTCGACCGGGCCCACCGCAGTACTCGCCGCTTCCTCGGATTCGAGGGGCGAATTGATGCGCATCACCTCCAGGTCGCGCCGCCGGAACACCTCTGCCATCTCGCGCGGAAAGATCTGGTGGTCGGTGTGTCCCAGCGCCTCGATCGAACTGATACCGAACAGTTCACTGAAACGGCGGTTGACATAGATGTACCGGCCGGCCGGATCTTTCAGCGAAGCGGTGGTCAGGGTCTGGTCCATGATCGCCATCAGCTGGAGCTGGCTGGTGCGCAGCGCTTCCTCGGTATTGCGCAGGTCGGTCTGGTCGACCAGGAACACGATCACCCCGCCATCCCGACCCCGTCGCGGATTCGGCGTGATGTACAGCGTGTAGTGACGCTGGCTGGAACTGAGCGTCGCCTCGCGGGCCTCGCCACGCAGCAGCACCTCTTCGGCAAGGTCGCTGAAATCGGCCATGCCGGTGGGCATCTTGAGGGAGTTGAGCGGCGCCCCGAGCACTGCCGTGTTGAGCGCAAACAGCTCGGCTGCCGGCCGGTTGTAGCGTTCCAGCTGCAGGCGCCGGTCGAGCACCAGCAGCGGAAAGCCGATCCCGTTCTGGATGCTTTCCAGCTCGGTGTTGGTGGCGAGCAGCTCGCTGCTCTTCACCTGCAGCTCTTCGTTGACGGTGGTCAGTTCCTCATTGGTGGACTGCAGTTCCTCGTTGGCCGTCTCCAGTTCCTCGTTCGAGGATTGCAGTTCCTCATTGGCGGCCTGCACCTCTTCGTTCAGGGCCTGCATTTCCTCGTTGGTGGTCTCAAGTTCCTCGATCACCGCCTGCAGGTGTTCGCGGGTGGCCACCAGTTCATCCTCCAGCTCCCGCACAGTGCCGCCGAAAGCACTCTGAATGCCCACATCGGGCGTCAGCAGCTCGGTGGTGCCACCGGTCGCGAGCGCCGACTGGGTGGCCTCGGATTGCTCTGGCACCACCTCGAAGCACACCAGCAGCAGGCCGCCCGCCAGCCGGGGCGGTGGCGGGTGGATCACCAGCCGGACCAGACGGTTTTCGCCGTCACATTCCAGCCGACGGGCACGACCGTACGCCGGCGTGCGCGACTCGCCAACCCGCCGCACCAGGGCCTGCAGGTCGGTGACGAATTCGCGACGGATCAGGTGCGGCAGGTCGAACGCCGGCTTGCCATCGGCGATGTTGAGGTAGGCGCCGGGATTGCCATGCAGGTGCAGGATTTCCAGGGCATTGTTGACCAGCACCCCAGGTGGCAGATAGGCCTGCGAGGCGATCTGAAAATACAGCGACTCGGTGGATGGCGTGCGCGCGCTGCCGGCAGCCGGCACCAGTGGTATTGCCGCAATCGCCGCAGATGCACTGGGCAGACGGGCCGCCACGTCCTCACGCCGGAAAATCTTGTTGTCGCGGTCGGTCGCCGTGAACAGCGACTCCTGCTGGTGCACGTTCTCCGAGCGGCCAAGAACCAGCACGCCACCGCTGCGCAACGCATAGTGGAAGGTGGCAAGGATCTTGGCCTGCACATCCGACTGGAAGTAAATCAGCACATTGCGGCAGCTGACCAGATCCAGCCTGAGGAAGGGCGGATCGAGCAGCAAGTCCTGGCGGGCAAACACCACCATGTCGCGCAGCGCCTTCACCACCTCGTAGCGCTCGTTGCGCAGTTCGAAGTAGCGCGACCGCAATTCCGGCTCGATCTCTTCCAGCGCCGCCGGCGGATACGACCCTTTGCGCGCCTGCGACATGGCATGCATGTCGATGTCGGTAGCAAAGATCTGTACCCGGAAACGCTCGAGGAGCGGGCCGGCCGCTTCAGACAAGAGGATCGCCAGCGAGTAGACCTCCTCCCCAGTGGCGCAGCCGGCCACCCAGATGCGGACCTCGTCGCCGGGCAGCTTGCCGCGGATCAAGGTGCCGAGTTCCTGCAGGATGCGGTCGAATGCGGCCCGGTCGCGGAAAAACGCCGTCACCGAAATCAGCAGATCCTGGCAGAGCATGTCCAGTTCGGCCGGATCATCCTCGACATGCTCGAGATACTGCTCCAGGGTGCTCACCCGCACCGCCGACATGCGTCGTGCGATGCGGCGAAACACCGTGTTCTCCTTGTATCCGCTGAAGTCCACCCGCGTGCGCTGGCGCACCCGCGACAGCAGTTTCTTCAGGGACGTGGCATCCGAACCATCGCTGGACGGCAACCGCAGCTCGTCATGGCTGGTGGCGATCTCGCCGATGCGCGTGGCGATCATTTCCGGCGGCAGCATCCAGTCGACACAGCCGGTATCCAGCGCCGACTGTGGCATGCCGCTGTACTTCGCGGTGGCCGGGTCCTGGGCGAACGTGTAGCCCCCGGCGGCCTTGATCTCGCGCAAGCCGATCGACCCATCGGTGCCGGTGCCGGACAGGATCACGCCGATGGCGTCTTCTCCGAACTGCTCGGCGAGCGACTGGAAAAAGGCATTCACCGAGGGTTTTGGCACCGCGTTGCGCGGGGTTTCGTTCAGCGCAAACCGGCCCTCCACCAGGATCACGTTGCGATTGGCTGGCGCGATGAAAATCGTGTTCGGCAGAGGACGATCGCCCTGCGCGATCTCGCGCACCGCCATCGGGGTGCCGCGCCCCAGCAACTGCACCAGCATGCTGCGGTACGTTGGCGAAAGATGCTGCACCACCACGTACGAAGCGCCAAGCAGAGGTGACAGGTTGCCGATCAGTGCCGTCAATGCCTCCAGGCCGCCAGCCGACGAACCGATGCCCACCACCCGACGCGGCTGCGGCACCAGTCCGGCGGTGCCCGCCGACAGGCTGTCTGCCACCAGCTCGCCAGGCTTGGATTTCGCGATGCCAGACTCCTCGGCCGCAGACTCCGTGGCCCCGGAGTCCGCAGTGCCGGAGTCAGCAGTGCCGGATTTCGCAGCATCCGTGATCAGGGCATCCGCAGGCGGTGTCGCGCGGGATCGGCTGGACCGCTTGGCCTGCCGCCGCGGTGATGGTTTGTTCTCTTCCATTGACACTCAAACCTGCTTTTTTCTCTGACACCAAGCATACCAGCCGGAGGGGTTTTTTGTACGCGTCCCGCACCCACAGGCTGCCGGATGCCGGCTCAATTCCCTGAATGGATTCCAATAAGAGCTGACCCCCCCCCCGGATTCATGCATTCAATTTTGTCGGATTCGTGCCGTAGAGCCGAACATCGTTTGTAAAAAGGCAACGCGATGCCCAAGCTGTCAACGTCTGTGGGTTCTGCCGGCGGCCGCATGGCCCTGATCTGGTGGGTTCTGCTCGCCGCCAATGCCAGTGTGCAGGGCTGGAGCGCCTGGACCGGCACGGCCCTGCCGGGCCTGACCCTGACGCTTGCGCTGCTGCTGGTGGCCATGGCCGCGCTGGCAGGGTTCACCGCTGAACACGCCCGCGCCCATGTTGATGGTCCGGTCAGCGCCAAGGACGCTTTGGCGCAACACCTGGAGGGCATTGCCCGGGGCAAGGCGGCGTTGCGTCTGCCCGCCGACGGCGCCGAACACGGCCGCGGCTGGCGCACCCTGCTGCAGCACGCGTTCGACCGGCTGGCCGGATTGGTCGGCGACATGCGCGTGCGCAGTGTCGAAATCGCAGTCGAAGCGGCGCAGATGGACCAGCTGATCCAGAGCACCTTGCAGAATGCCCGGCGCGCCAGCAGCCTGGCCGCCGAAGCGGGGCGGTCGAGTGGCGAGGTCTCGAGCGCCATGGCAGCCGTGACGGAAGAGGCGGCAAGCTGTGCCGAGACCGCGCTGCGCAATCTCGACACAGCCCGCGCGCGCCAGGGCGAACTGGGTGCCGCCGCCGAGGGAATCGGCGCGATCCAGGAACAATTGCAGCGCTTTGGCGAAACCGTGACGGAACTCACTGCCCGCAGCACCAGCATTGGCGCCATCGGCCAGCTGATCAACGAGATTTCCGACCAGACCAATCTTCTGGCGCTGAATGCCGCCATTGAAGCCGCCCGAGCGGGCGAGAGTGGCCGCGGCTTTGCCGTGGTGGCCGACGAAGTTCGCAAACTGGCCGAGCGCACCAAACGGGCGACCGACACGATCGTCACCGACACGGCCACCATCACCCGCCTGGTCGGCGAGACCAAGGCCGGCACCGAGCTGATTGCCAACAAGGTGCAGATCAATCGCGACGTGGTGAACCTCGCCGCCAAGGGCTTCGGCATCATCCTCGATGACCTGACCGAGACCGCGCGTGGTCTGGGCGACATCAGTGCCCGTATCGGGGCCGCCGACCAGGCCAACCGCGACATCCACGGCCGGGTGGGGGAAGTCAGCGCGCTGACCGGGGAACAGATGCTGGCCATGGAAACGTCGGCGCGCTGCTCGCAGGACCTGCGCCGGTCCACCAGCGACGCCCAAGCGGCGCTGGGCAGCGTGGTGGTGGGTGATACCGTCTTCGACCAGCTGATGGCCGCCGCCGCCCGCGCTCAGCAGGGGGTCTGTGACATCTTCCAGGAGGCGGCCGGTCGTGGCATCGACATCTTTGACCAGCGCTACCAGCCGATCCCGAACACCCACCCGCAGAAATTCCACACCAGCTACGACAGGGTGGTCGAGCAGTCCCTGCAGGTCCTGTTCGACAACTTCCTGCGCGAGGTACCCGGCACCCGCTTCTGCCTGGTGGTTGACCCGAACGGCTATGCGCCGACGCACAACAGCCGCTTCTCACGACCTCCCAATGGCAACGCCGCGCACGACCTGGCCGAGAGCCGCGACAAGCGCTGCTTCGCCGACCCGGTCGGCTTAGGGGCCGGTCGCAATCAGCAGGACTGCCTCGTGCAAACCTACCTGCGTGACACGGGCGAGGTGCTGGTTGACCTGTCTGTCCCGGTGGTGGTCAACGGCCGCCACTGGGGCGGCCTGCGCGTTGGCTTCCCACCGGCCCTGCTGACCCGCCAGCCGCACGCACAGGCGGCAGCATAGGCGTGGGCTTGCGCTCGGCCGACAAGGATTCCAGCCACTGCGCCAGCTGACGGGAACGCGCCACCGTCAGCATCACCAGCACCACGGTCAGCACGGTGCCGATCAGGAAGTACAGGGTGCGGATCCAGAGCGGCTCGTCGGTCAGCGCGATCAGGTTCATACCGAAAAAGCCGGTGACCACGGTCATCACCAGGCCCACCACGGTCACCACGGTCAGACGCAGCACCGTATCGGCCTGCTCGCGCTCGGAGTCTCCGTTCAGGTAATCGCTCATGTCGCGCACCTGCTCCTTCACTTCCTCATACAGATCATCCGTGCCCAGACGTTCGCGTGTCCGGTCATACAGGGCGCGCATGTGGCCCAGTTCGGACACCTGATGAAACCAGTAGCGATGGGTGAAGGTGAGGAAGTTCTGGAAGGTGGCCCAGATGCGGCGCTTGAAGCGACGCACCGATACGGGATTGCGCACATCCAGGTCGTTGACCGCCTCGGACAGGAAATCGGAAAACGACAGCAGCGCAGCGCGATGGAAGTGCGCGATCATGAACACCACAAAATGCTGATGGCGGAACTGCGCCAGCACGCCCCGTTCGGCATCCATGAAATGGGGGGAACGGGCCTCGCCCACCACCATCAGGGTGTTGCCGGTGCAGATGAAGCGGGTATTCGGTCCTTCGGCAGAATTGGTCCAGAAGCGGTCAAAGAAATTGTTGGCTTCCAGGTTGTGCAGGATCGGATCACCCGGCGCGATCGGGTCCCCGGGCGGCACGTGTGCCACCTGGGTGATGTGGATGAAGTCCTCGCGCGTCAGGGCGCGCGGATTGTCCATGGCCAGGAACACCATCATCGGCATGCGGTAGAACTCGACCAGCCGGAACCGCACCTCGCCGGGCTCGTCGCCAAAATCCATCACCAGGGGGCGCAGCAGGAAGCGCCACTGCGCCGCCACGAAGGGTGAACGGTGTTCGCAGGCAAAGCGCAGGTAACGCTCGCGCTCGGCCGTGTCCGACACCGCCAGCACCTCGCCCTGCAGCCCCAGTACCTCCACCCGGGCCAGATTGTGGTGGCCCTGTCCGTCCTCTTCCCAGCCGGCAGGATAGGCCCGCCCGAACCGGTACAGCAGTTCGAGCGCCAAGGGTAGCGGCAACTGGTTGGCAAACACCTCCAGATTGAGCAGCACCACGTCCTCGTCCAGAAACAGATACAGGTCGAGGTGTGCCACCTGCAGGAGCACCGGTTCCTGTTCCGGGCTTACCCACACCCGCAGACCGCTGACATCGTGCCGCCGATAGACCTCCATCGGCGCTGGCAGCGCCGGATCATCGGGTGAGCGGCTGCGGGAGCGCCCTTCGCCGTACAGGAAGCGCTGCACGGACGGCAGGAAACTGATGAATTCCTTGTAGTGCCGTTCCTGGAAATGCGCCGGATCTTCCGTGAACTCGTCGTCCACCGGCCGCCACGCCGAAACGCCGCCATCGCCGGCCAGAAACTGGCGCAGGGGCCTGACGTGATCCCCATAAAACCCTGGCCGGATCTGCAGCGGCCAGAGCAGGGTGGTGCGGAAATGGGCAACCTGCTGCGCGGATACCGTCATCAATACACGGCCGGCACGTACATTTCGCGGGGAATCGGCCCGCGCAGGTAATCCGGGTTGTGCACCCGCTCCGGCAACACCACCGGTTCGTGTGGTACGTCGTCGTACGGCACCTGGGTGAGCAGGTGCTGGATGCAGTTCAGGCGGGCGCGCTTCTTGTCGACAGCCTCGACCACCCACCAGGGTGCCTCCGGGATGTGGGTCCGCTCCAGCATCACTTCCTTGGCCTTGGTGTACTGCTCCCAGCGCCGGCGCGACTCGAGGTCCATCGGCGAGAGCTTCCACTGCTTGAGCGGATCGCGGATGCGCATGGTGAAACGCATATGCTGTTCGTCATCGGTGATCGAAAACCAGTACTTGATCAGGATGATGCCCGAGCGCACCAGCATGCGCTCGAAATCCGGCACGGTTCGGAAAAACTCCTCGTATTCATCGTCATTGCAGAAACCCATCACACGCTCGACCCCGGCACGGTTGTACCAGCTGCGGTCAAACAGCACCATTTCACCGGCCGCAGGCAGGTGCGCCACATAGCGCTGGAAGTACCACTGCGAGCGCTCGCGCACGCTCGGCGCGGTCAGCGCCACCACTCGGCAGACACGCGGGTTGAGCCGCTGCGTGATGCGCTTGATCACCCCGCCCTTGCCGGCGGCATCGCGCCCCTCGAACAGCACCACCACCTTCAGTCCCTTGTGCGCCACCCAGTCCTGCAATCGCACCAGCTCGCGCTGCAGGCGGAACAGCTCGCGGAAGTAGGTGTGGCGGTCGGTGTCGGCACTGCCCGCGCCCGCGCCGCTGCCCTCGCCGCCGGCAATCAGCTGCGACAGGCGCTCGTCATCCAGCTCAAGCTCGAATTCTTCGTCAAAACTGTCGATCAGGTCCTCTTCCATGCGGGCGCGCGCAGAAGGTTCGGCAGCACCGGTCGCAGCAACAGTGCCGTCAGGCGTGTGGGGGGCGGACATGGACAACCTCAGGGAAGATAGCCAGGCAGTTCCTGGATCCTTGATTATCGAGGTCAAAGATGACATTTTTGTTGCAGAGGCGGTATCCACCGGGCCAGGCTGCCGGCCGCGCAGCAGCCCGTTTCCGGGCGGCGACCCATTTCAGCGGTGACTGGCCGGCACATCGGCTGCCAGCAGATGTGCGGTGTCATTCTGGCGCACCAGTTGCCAGGGAGCATCACCGCCGCCGCGCAGCCGGGTCACGCCCGTATTCCGCAAATCCTGCTGCAGGGCGATGGCCTCGCCATCACTCAGGCCCAGCACGCCCTGCAGCACGGCACTGATCGGCCCGGCAGAGGTGAACACGGCGGCTACCGGTTCGGCGTGGCTGCCAGCGGGCGGCAGCGAGCCCGCCAGTCGTTGCAGGGCGCTCTGCACACGACGGCCCAGGTCAGCCCAGGTCTCTGCATAGTCACGGGCGTATCGGCCAGACAGCCAGCGGGACAGGGCCTCTCCCCAGGCCGCCTGAAAGCGCGCCGGATAATCGCCGGGCCGGGCCATCCAGGCCTGCAAGGTTGCGGGATCGCGCAGATGGGGATGGGCCGCAAAGAAAATGCCGCGATGATCGTACTCGCGCCAGTCCGCATCCAGGCGCAGCACCGTTCCGGCCGCGCCGGCACGCGATGGGGACGGCCCGTTCGGGACCGCCTGTGCCGCGGCCGCAAGACAGAGCTCTGCGGTGCGCCGCTGGCGCTGCAGGCCGCCATGCCAGGCTGCTGCGGGACCGCCATGGAGGCCGTCCCCACCCTGCGCCCACCAGTGCCCCAGGCTGCACGCCTGCCGCTCGCCGAGAGGCGACAGGCGGTCGTAGTCGTCATCGCCGAATGACGCCTGGCCATGCCGGACCAACAGCACCAGCATCAGGTGCGATGGGTGCGATGGGTCAGGAAATCCCGAAAACCCTGCTGCACCGCTGGTTGCGCCAGCATGGCCAGAAACTGCTCTGCCTCGGCGGCCATTACCGCCGGCAGTTCCGGATAGGCGTGAGTGCGGATCAACTGCCGGCTGACCTGAACCGCCTGTGCCGGCAAGACCGCCAGCGCCTGGGCGCGGTTCAGCGCATGGTCGTGCAGGGCGGCCTCCGGCAGGATCTCGTTGATCAGCCCCCACTGGCGGGCGCGGTCAGCGCTGACCGGTTCGCCCAGCAGCAGCGCCTCGGCGGCCGCAACCCGGCCGATACAGCGCGCCAGCAGCAGGCTGGAACCGAACTCCGGGCACAGGCCCAGCCGGGCGAACGGAAACACCAGCCGGCTGCGCGCGGTGGCATACACGAGGTCGCAGTGCAGCAGCAGCGTGGCACCGATACCAACCGCCATGCCGTCCACCGCGGCCACGATGGGCTTGGCGCAATTGGCCAGCGCCGCCATGAAGCGGAACACCGGGTGATCCCGGGTGATTTCGGCGGGTTCCAGAAAGCTTTCCAGCTCGTTGCCGGCACAAAATGCCCCGGGCTGTCCCTCCAGCAACACCACATGAACGGCGGCATCCTGGCTGGCCCCCTGCAGAGCCGCGCACAAGGCGAGATACATTTCCGCGCTCAGGGCATTGCGCTTTTCCGGCCGCTGCAGCCGGATCTCCTGAACGGCACCGTGACGCACCAGCACAACATGCTCACTCATCGTTTCCTCCTGATTGCTGCAACGGCTGCGCTACAGATTTCCGGTTTCCCGGTGGTCGGTTGTCCGGCGATCGGTTTCCCGGTGGTCGGTTTCCCGGCGATCCGTTTCCCGCCGATCGGCGCCGCCCGTCGGGCTGACGTCAACGGGGGCGAACCCCGAAGCAGGCACAATACAACGCAGGCAGGAACATCAGGGTCAGTACCGTCGCGACCAGCAGGCCCCCCATGATCGACCAGGCCATCGGCCCCCAGAATACGCTGCCAGTCAGGGGAATCATCGCCAGCATCGCCGCGGCCGCCGTCAACACCACCGGCCGGGCCCGCCGGACAGTGGCTTCCCGCACCGCCTGCCATGCCGCGACACCAGCTGCCCGGTCGGTCTCGATCTGGTCGACCAGGATCACCGAATTGCGCATGATCATGCCCGCCAGCGCAATCACCCCGAGCAAGGCGACGAACCCGAAGGGCGAGCCGCTCAGCAGCAAGGCAGGCACCACGCCGATCAGCCCCAGCGGGGCGGTGCCAAACACGAGCAGGGTACGGCTGAAACTCTGGGTCTGCACCATCAGCAGGGTAAGCATGGCGACAAACATCAGAGGGAACACCGCAAACAGGGCCTGATTGGCCTTGTCGCTTTCCTCCACCTCACCGCCCGTTTCGATGCGATAACCCGTCGGCAGCGTGGCCGCCAGCTGGTTGATGCTGGGCTGCAGTGCCGCCGTGGCATCCGGTCCGAGCACGTTCTCGCGCACGTCGGCGCGCACGCTAAGCGATGTCTCGCGATCACGACGCCACAACACCGCATCCTCGAAGGCGGGATGCACGGTGGCCACCTGCGACAGCGCCACGGCATGACCATCCGGGGTGGCCAGCTGCAGGTCACCCAGCCGTTCCAGCGCCTGCCGTTCCTGCGGTACAGCGCGCAGCAGCACGTCGATGGTCTCTTCACCCCGTCGGGTCTGCGCCACCGGAACACCTGCCAGGGTGGCCTGCAGGGCCTGCCGCACGTCGGCGTCGGTCAGCCCAAACTGCCGCGCGCGCGTCTGGTCAACCGTCACCTGCAGCGTGCGTACCTGCTCATTCCATTCCAGTTCCGGCGGACGGATCAGCGGGCTCTGCGCCATGCGCCCCCGCACCTGCTCGGCAATCCGCCGCACCATCAGGCTGTCCGGGCCGATCACCCGGAACTGCACCGGGTAGCCCACCGGCGGGCCAAACTCCAGGCGCTGCACCCGGGCGCGCAGGCCAGCAAAGCGCGCGTCGTCCTGCAACACGTTGAGCAGCCGGCGGCGCAAGGCTTCGCGCTCCGTCATGCCGGCGGTCATCAGCACGAACTGGGCATACGCCGGGTTGGGCAAGGCCTGATCCAGCGACAGGTAAAAGCGCGGCGAACCCTGGCCGATATAGGCCACCGAATCCAGCACCGCCGGATCCTTGGCCAGTACCGCCTCCAGATCGTGCACCGCGCGGGTGGTGGCAGCAAACGCGCTGCCCTCGCGCAGATGCAGGTCGACCAGCAGTTCCGGCCGCGATGCCACCGGAAAAAACTGCTGGCGCACGAGGGCCATGCCGGCCCCGGCCGCCAACAATGCTGCCACCGTCAGCACCACCACCAGCCGCCGCCATTGCATGGCCCATTCGATGGTGGCGCGCAGGCGGCGGAACACCGGCCCCTGCAGCGGATCGTGCCCATGCCCGGCGCCGGCCAGCCGGCGCGGCAACAGCAGCACCCCGAGGTAGGGCGTAAAAACCACCGCCACCAGCCAGGACGACAGCAGGGCCGTGCCCACCACCCAGAAGATGCCCCCTGCATATTGCCCGGCCAGCGACCGCGCAAAGCCCACCGGCATGAAGCCTGCCACCGTCACCAGCGTGCCGGTCAGCATCGGCCAGGCCGTCGAGGTCCAGGCAAAGCTGGCAGCAGCCACCCGGTCCAGGCCCTCCTCCACCTTCACCACCATCATCTCCACGGCAATGATGGCGTCGTCCACCAGCAGGCCCAGGGCGATGATCAGCGCCCCCAGCGAAATCCGGTCCAGGGCCCAGCCTTGCGCCCACATCAGCATGGCCACCAGGCCAAGCACCAGGGGCACCGAGGCAGCCACCACCAGTCCGACGCGCAGGCCAAGGGCCACCAGCGACACTGCCATCACGATGGCCAGCGCCTCCAGAAAGCTGCGTTCAAATTCCCAGACCGAGTCGGCCACCACCTTCGGCTGGTCGGTGTACTGCGTCAGCGTGACCCCCGCCGGCAGTTCCTGCTGCAGACGGTGCAGGCGGCTGCGCAAGGCTTCACCAAGGGCCAAGATGTTGCCATTCGGGCTCATGGTCACCCCAATCGCGATCACGGCGTGCCCCTGCCGGCGCACCAGAAAACTGGCCGGATCTTCCACGGCGGCGTGCACCACCGCCACATCGCCCAGGCGCAGCACACTGCCACCCACCCGGATCGCCAGGCCACGCAGCGCCTGCGCCGTGTACAGCGGCTGGTCAACACGCACCTGCACCCGATCCACAGGCGTGTCCAGGCTACCGGCCGGCGCCAGGGCCAGCCGCGCCCGTACGCTGTCGGCAAGGGTCTGCGCCGACAGCCCGAGCGCCGCCAGGCGCCGGCTGGAAAACTCGATCACCAGCTGCTCGGGCTGCACGCCAAACAGGTCGACCTTGTTCACGCCCGTCACCGACTGCAGCCGGTGCTTCACCTGGTCGGCCAGTTCCTTCAGTTCGGCCGGTGCCAGGTCGTCGCCGCGCAGGGCGTACAGCACGCTGTAGACATCGCCGAACTCGTCATCGAAAAACGGCCCCTGCACCCCCTCGGGCAATTCTGCCCGGATGTCACCCACCCGCTTCCGCGCCTGATACCAGGTATCGCGCAGTGCCGTGCCTTTCAGCGAGCCCTGCATCACCAGGGTGATGGCGCCATACCCCTGACGGGAAAAGGTATCGAGATGATCAACCCCGTCAAGTTCCTGCAGGGTGCGCTCCACCCGGTTCAGCGCCAGGTCTTGCACCTCGCGCGCCGTCGCCCCCGGCCAGGCCAGCGTGATGGTCATTTCCGTGACGTCGAAATGCGGATCTTCCATCCGCCCCAGCGCCCGGAAACTGCCGATGCCGCCAACCACGCACACCAGCATCAGAAACACCACCAGAGACCGGTGCCGCAGTGCCCAAGCCGACAGGTTGAAGCGCTCCCCGGGCTGCTTCGGGTCGGGCAGGCTCATGGCGCGGTGTCCTCAGAGGCCCAGTCCTGACCGCTGCCCGTGCGCGGTACTGCCAGCACCTGCTGACCGGCGTGCAACTTCTGCACACCTGCCGCCACGACGCGACGGTCACTGCCGATTCCTTGCACGATCACGCTGGCGGGACCATAGGACAGCACCTGCACCGGCACCTCGCGCAGCAGGTTGCCCGGCGGGTCGACCACGAACACGAAGGGTAGACCACTGGTCTGCACCAGCGCCCCCGCTGGCAACTGCATCGCAGTACCAGCCGTGCCAGGACCGCCCGCCAGCTGCAGATCGACACTGCGGCCCAGGGCCAGGAAGGCCCGGTCCGACGGGCGCAAAGCATGCAGGTCGGGCGTGAAGCGCACGCGCACGGTACGGCCCTGGGGCTGTGCCACTGGCGACACCTCGCGCACCCGGAGCGGAATGTGGATGGCTGCGCTTGCGGGTGGCGTGGCGGTGGCCACCAGCGTCGGCAGCGACGCCTGCAGGGTCTCGGGGATATCCGCGACCACCTCGGCTTCGGCGGGGTTGGCGAGCGTCAGCACCGGCATCCCTTCGGATACGACCAGGCCAGGCTCGAACTGCACCTGGGTGACCACACCCGCAAACGGTGCGCGCAGCGTGGCATACGACGCGCGCCGCTGTGCCAGGGCCAGCTGATGGTCTGCTTCCCCGACTTTGGCGGCAGCTGCCTCGGCACGCGCCTGCTGGCGCTCATGCTCGGCCGTGCCCAGGGCACCTTCCGCACCCAGTCGGGCAAAGCGGGTGGCGTCGCGCTCGGCCTGGGCGCGTTCGATATCAGCCGCCTGACGCTGATCGGCGGCCAGTGCCCGGTTCAGTTCATAATCCGCCGGATCGAGGGTACCGAGCACCTGGTCAGCCGTCACCCGTGCCCCCACTTCCACCTGTCGGGCCAACACCCTGCCGCCCGTCCGGAATCCAATCTGTACTTCGTGTCGGGCCGCTACCGTCGCCGGAAATACATGAACGCTGTCATTGGTGGCGGGCCGTGCCATCACGGTCAGCACCTGGACCGGAGGATCGACCGGGGGAACCGCCGGCGTGCACGCCGCCAGCAGCGCCGCTGCGGCGGCTGCGGCGGCTGTGGCTATGACTGTGGCTGTGGCTGCGGCTGCGGCTGCGCCACGGCCAGGGCCACGACCACGGCCAGCGGAAAGCGTCAATACAGACAATCGCGCAAGGAAACCATTCATCGGGAAGACTCCGGCTGCACACGGGCAGGACCTGACTGGGGAACAAGACCGGATTCCGCCCAGCCACCGCCGAGCGCCTGATAAACCTGCACGGCTGCGGCAGCACGTGCCCGTTCTGCCTCCAGCACCGTGAGCTGGGCACCCAGCAGGGACCGTTCGAGGTCCAGCACCCCAACGTGATCGACCTCACCCTCGCGTTGCAGGGCCAGCACCCGGCCAAGCGCCGCCAGCGCGAGATCCCGCGCCTGCACCACCCGGCCATAGTGGTCGCGCTCCCCCTGCAGCGCGGCCAGGGAACTGTCCACCTCCTGCACGGCGCGCAGGACAGCCTGTTCAAAGGCGAGGGTCTGCTCGTCGCGCAGCCCGGCCTGCTGCTCCTCGACCGCAGCCCGGCGACCACTGTCGAACAGTGGCAGCTGGAAGGCCAGCGCCGCGTTCGAATACCGGGCGGGTGCCAGCTGCGACCCGTTCAGGTTGAGCCGCTCACCGCCGAACAGGGCATTCAGGAACACCCGCGGATAACGGTCGGCGTGCGCTTCCCGTCGCAGGGCTTCCGCACCGATCACTGCCTGCAGGGCCGCCTGTAGGTCTGGGCGCCGCAGCAGGAGGTCGGCCGGCTGCCCGGTCGGCGGTCGGCCCGGATCGCCCAGCACGCCGCCGGCTGGGGCGAGCAGCGCCATCAGGCGCGCCTGCATCTCATCCGGGGTGACGGCGGCAACCGGATTGGGTGGCATTGCCAGCGCCGCGCCGCGCCCGGCGGCGGCAACCGAGGCCATCCCCGGCAAGACCGGTCCGCCATCCGCCAACGCCGCCAGCAGAGCATCGGTACTGCCGGGCGCATCGCCGAGCAGCAGCGCGATGGCATTGCGGGCTGTCGCCTGCTGGGCATCCAGCAGCGCGCGATTGGCATCCGCCGTAGCCAGGGCATTGTTGGCACGGTCAACATCGAGCAAGGCACCCTGCCCCTCGCGTGCCCGCAGTTCGGTCAGGCGCAGGGTTTCGCGCTGCGCCAACAACACGCCATCCAGCACTGCCGCCGTGCGCTGCAGGCTGCGCAAGTTCAGGTACTGACGCGCCATCTCTCCTGCCACCATCAGCTGGGTGCCGGCCACGGCCCAGCGTGCCCGGTTCAGGTCTGCGTTGGCGGCCTCGCGGCCGGCCCGTCCGCCTCCCATCAGGTCAAGCTCCCAGGCAAGATTCAGCCGTGCCCGCAGACCTTGCGCATCCGGAAAACCAAACTTGGCGGGTGCCGGCAGGCCGGAGCGCTGATCGATCGCTTCCGTGGTCAGCCCGACCTCGGGCGTGGTGCGGCTGAATTCCTGGACCACGCCAGCACGTGCCTGACGCACCCGCTGCACGGCCATCCGCACATCCAGGTTGCGCGCCTGCGCTGCCGCCACCAGGGCGTTCAGCTGGGGATCCTGAAAGGCCTCCCACCAGCGCTCGGCCGGCTTTGTCGCCGCGCTGTCGGGGGTGCCGACCGCTCCATCGGCACGGATCGAGCCGGCGTGAGGATACGCGCCCGGCAGGTCCGGCAGTTTTCCTACCGGCACCGGATCGTTGGCGCAGCCCGCCAGCAGCAGCGCCAGCCAGGCGTTCACCACCAGGACCCGGCGCCAGGGGGCGCGAGTCTTCGGCAGAACAGGCGCGGGGGTCTTCGGCAGAACAAGGGCCAGGATCTTCGGCAGAAACGGGGCCAAAGTCTTTGGCAGAAAGGGGAGCAACATGGTCCGTCCACGGCATTCCAGTCGGACAGAGTCTATATCTATATACCATACCGTCAAGTATAATATTTTCATGAGCACTTCACCCCCACCCCGCCGCGGTCGTCCGCGCGATCCCGAACGCCTGCAGCGGGTGCTGGAAGCTGCGGCTGCCCAGTTCACCACGCTGGGGTTCGACCGCACCAGCATCGATCTGGTGGCCCAGTGCTCCGGTGTGTCGAAAATGACGGTCTACAGTTATTTCCCGACCAAGGAAGCCCTGTTCGAGGCCTGCATCAGCGAACGCTGCAACGGCCTGTTTGACCTGTTCCTGACCACCACGCTCGATCCAGCATGGCCCGAGGCCGCACTGCTCCAGATCGGACGCGCCTTCCTTCGCCTGATGCGCGATGACAAGGTCGTCGCCATGCACCGGATGATGTTTGCCAGTGCCGCCACCCATCCGGAGCTATGCCAGGCGTTTTACCTGCAAGGTCCGCAGACTGCCATCGCCCACCTTGCCGACTACCTCGCCGCCGCGGCGGCGGGAGGACATCTCCGGATTGGCGATGCGAACCGGGCCGCCAACCAGTTTCTCGCCCTGTTCCTCGGCGCCGAGCACGTCGCCGCCCTGCTCGGCCTTGCCCTGCCGAGTCCGGCCGACGACGAGGCCCAGCTGCAGGCGAACGTCGGCCTGTTCCTGCGGGCGCATGCTGCGGACTGAACCGGAAAACGCCTGGCAGCCAGCGAAGAAAACCGAGCGGTTGCCTGGGCGGACGAGGGTGGGGAGAAAGGTCGGGGGGAAGGAGAGGACGGCCGCAGCAGATGGGGGGAGAGCACGGGCAGAGCGGCGCGATACCGGTTGGCTGGCCCGGGCGGGCCAGCCGTTTACTGCATCATGAAGCCAGGCGTTTACCGCACGACGGTCGATCCAACGCTACCCTCGCCCCCCCGGCGATGCAGCTTCAGACTCATCCGCAGGGCGATGCGGCGCAGGCGCGCTTCGCGTTGTGCGTCGTGTTCGACACACGCCTTGAGAATTTCACGATTGATTTCGATCCAGGACATGATGTTTCCCCATATCGAAAAGAGGCCCAGGTGCCTCCGACAATCCCAATATGGTCCCGATTCCGGCAAAAATCCAGCATTTCACCCCGAAAATTTCACCCCAGGGCGGCGAGATGGTATCGAAACCTTACGGTAGCGATCCGATACCAGAATCCAGGGCTGCCTGACGTTCAGCGGACTGCGCGATCAAGCGCTGCCAGCACCACGGACGGGGTGAGCACTTCCGGCAAAAGTTCGGGTGTACCGCCACCTTTCGGATACACCGCATAGACCGGCACGGCATTGCGCTGCAGGGCCGCGAGCGCTGCCGTGATCTGCGGGTCACTATTGGTCCAGTCTGCTTCCAGGGTGGCAACGCCCAGGGCGTGCAGGCGCGCCACCACGTCGGCCGAACGCAGTGACGTGCGTTTATTGACCTGGCAGGACAGGCACCAGGCCGCCGTGAAATCCACAAACACCGGCCGGCCGGCCGCACGCAGTTCCGCCAGCCGGTCGGCCGAATACGGCTGCCAGTCTGCAGCCGGCGCTGACGCGCCGGCACTGGCTGCCGTGACCTGCCCGGCGTTGGCCGCAGCGTTTGTGACCGGGCTGCCGGACGCGACCGGCACATTGCCAAATGCCGGCACCCGCATGGCCAGCACCACCGCCAACCCGAGGGCCAGCGCCGCCGTGGTGGCGCCCAGCCTGCCACCACGCCCCTGCAGCTGGGCGCGCTGGGCACGTCCATACAGCCAGGCCGCCAGGGTGGTCAGGGCCAATCCGACCAGCAGCACCGCCATCGCATCCACGCCGAGTTGATGTCCGAGCACCCAGCACAGCCAGATCACCGTCAGCAGCATCGGAAAGGCGAACACCTGGCGCAGGGTTTCCATCCACAGGCCCGGCCGCGGTACGCGCGACAACCATTGCGGAAAAAACGCCAGCAGGCTGACCGGCAAGCCAACGCCAAGGGCCATGGCCGTGAAGACGAGGATGGCCTGAAAGGCCGACTGCTGGAGGGTGAAACCGATGCCGGCCCCAAGGAACGGTGCCGTGCAGGGGGTGGCTACCAAGGTGGTCAGCACACCCGACGCGAAGGCACCCAGCGCGGCTGACCGGCCCCGGGTGGCGGATTGCTCCAGATCGCCCGCCTGTGCCTGCAAGCCGGTGCCCAGTTCGAACAGCCCGGCAAAATTCAGGGTGAGCGCCCCGAACAGGGTGGCGAGCAGGGCGACAAAGACCGGAGACTGCAGCTGGAACCCCCAGCCTACGGCGGCCCCGGCCGACTTCAGCACCAGCAGCAGGCCCGCCAACGCCCAGAACGAGACCAGCACGCCACCCAGGAACAGTGCGCCATGTAGGGTGCTGCGGGCGCGCGGCGCACCGGCGTCACCGATCAGCGCGAACACTTTCAGGGACAGCACCGGCAACACGCAGGGCATCAGGTTGAGCAGCAGGCCACCGACAAAGGCAAACACCAGGGCAAGCGCAAGACCGGGACCGGCCCCCGCGGCCGTCCCGACAGCGCCAGACGCCGCGGCTGCCCCGTCGCGTGCCGTCAGGTCGGCCGCACCGTTGTCGTCGGGCAGTTCCACCCGGGTCACGCCGCTGACGGCCGGCGTGACGGTCCAGCCCTGGCGCCCCTCGCCCTGTGATCCGGTCACCAGCAGCCCGGGTACCGCCGACAAATCGGCAGGCGGGGGCGCTTCAGTCGAAAACGGTACCGCCAGGCTGAAACGGCTGCCCGCATGGTGATAGGGCTGCGGCGCCGCCGGGGCGATCAGCCCCTTCTGCTCCGGGAAAAACCCCCGCCCTGGCGGGGCCACCGGCCCGTCCGGCAAGGCACCATCCAGCCGCAACCCGGGTCCGTCGCGGGT
>CAIPBT010000034.1 GCA_903863375.1 uncultured Ferrovum sp. | reverse complement strand
GCTTGCCCGGCGCGGTTTCCCATGGGACCGTTCCACCTTCCAGGCCCTGGAGGACGAGCGCAAGACGGTGCAGACCCGCACGCAGGAGCTGCAGGCCCGGCGCAACGCTCACTCGAAGGTGATTGGGGCCGCGAAGGGGCGGGGCGAGGACGCCACCGCGCTGATGGCCGAAGTCAACCAGATGGCCGCCGAACTGGCGGCGGGCGAGGCGCGGCTAGCCGAGATCCAGGCCCAGCTGGAGAGCCTGCTGCTCGGCTTTCCGAACCTGCCGCACAGCTCGGTGCCGGACGGCCAGTCTGACAAGGACAATGTCGAGGTGCGGCGGTGGGGCACGCCCCGGGTGTTCGATTTCCCGATCAAGGATCACACCGAAGTCGGCGAAGGCCTGCGCCAGCTCGACTTTGCCGCCGCCGTGAAAATCTCCGGCGCGCGCTTTTCGGTGCTGAAGGGCGGGCTCGCCCGCCTGCATCGGGCGCTGGGCCAGTTCATGCTGGACGTACACACCACCGAGCATGGCTACACCGAGGCCTATGTGCCCTATATGGTGAATGCGGACTCGATGCGCGGCACTGGCCAGCTGCCGAAATTCGAAGAGGACCTGTTCGGCATTCCGCGTGGCGACCAGGGCAAGTTCTACCTGGTGCCGACCGCCGAGGTGCCGCTGACCAACCTGGTGCGCGACGAGATCCTGGCCGCCGAACAGCTGCCGCTGATGCTGACGGCGCACACCCCTTGCTTCCGTTCCGAAGCCGGTTCCTACGGCCGTGACGTGAAGGGCATGATCCGCCAGCACCAGTTCGACAAGGTCGAGCTGGTGCAGATCGTGCATCCCGACGAATCCTATGCGGCGCTGGAGCGCCTCACAGCGCACGCCGAAACCATCCTGCAGCGCCTGGAGCTGCCCTACCGGGTGATGGCGCTGTGCACGGGCGATCTGGGTAACGGCTCGGCCAAGACCTACGACCTCGAGGTGTGGGTGCCGGCGCAGGATACCTATCGGGAAATCTCCTCCTGCAGCAACTTCGAGGCCTATCAGGCCCGTCGCCTGCAGGCGCGCTTCCGCAATGACAAGGGTCGGCCGGAGCTGGTGCACACCCTGAACGGCTCTGGTGTGGCGGTGGGCCGGGCCCTGGTCGCGATCCTCGAGAATTACCAGCAGGCCGATGGCAGCCTGGCCGTACCGAAGGCGCTGCAGCCCTACTTGGGCGGGCAGACGGTCATTACCAGCCTGTAATTTCCGGCACGGCCGCGGTGCGGTCGTCCGCTTCAGGGCCCGGCGGTGCCGAGCCCAGCAGCCAGCGGAGGCTGATACTCCGGTTCGAAACGGCGCAGGATGTCGTAGTAACCGCGCACACTGTCGACGAAGTTGACCGGCTCGCCGCCTCTGGCGTAGCCGGCTTTCAGGTCGCCGAAAACGGATGGATCGCTCAGGCTGGGCAGCATGTGCTTGACGTCCATCCAGCTGCCCGGATTCAGGCCCTGCCGTTGCGCCAGCACACGCGCATCTTCGAGGTGGCCGGCGCCAACGTTGTAGGCGGCCAGGGCCAGCCAGAGACGGTCTGGCTGCTGGATGCGGGCAGGCAGGGCGTCGACCAGCTGGCTTAGGTAGCGGGCGGCGGCCGGGATGGCTTCGGCCGGATCGAGGCGGTTGCCGACGCCGAGGGAGTCGGCCGTATCCGCCGTCAGCATCATGATGCCGCGCACCCCGGTCATGCTGGTGGCTTGCGGATTCCATTTCGATTCCTGGTAGGACAAGGCTGCCAGCAGGCGCCAGTCCAGCCCGCTGATCACCTGGGCACGCTTGAACAGGCTGACAAAACGCGGCAGCAGGGTCAGCCGGCGTTGCAGCAGCCCCTCCACATCCTGATAGCCAAGGATGCCGAGGTGCCCGAAGTAATGTTCACTCCAGCGCGTCAGTTCGCCATTGCCCGAAATCCGGGCAAAAAAACTGGTGGCCCGGTGAAACAGGGCATCTTCGCGCCCGAGCGGAAAAGCCCAACACAGGCGTTGCGGCTGGCCGAGGGCGAAGGCGACGCCGAGCGAGGGATAGTACTGCTGCGCCAGCTGCACGGCATCCGAGTCTGCCACCGCATAGGCGATTTCGCCGGCATCCACCTTCGCAAGCAGGTCGACCGGATCCAGCCGGTTACTCACCTTCTGCACCCGCAGCCGGCCGCCGTCGCGGCGCCGCTGGCGCTCCAGCAGCTCGGCGTGTGTGCTGTCGGCCAGCACCGCCAGCGTGCCTTCCTCGAGGCTGTCGAGGTCGTCCGGCTTGCTGTGATGGCGGATGCTGTAGACCAGCTGCGGCGTGACACGCCGGTAGGGGCCGGTGAAGCGTGCATCCGAGCGCCAGCGCGGATCGTCGATCAGTCCGGCGGCCGCGAAATGGGCACGGCGTGAATACAGCGCCCAGCGCACCTCGGCCAGCGAATCGAGCACCACAAAGCGGACGTTTTTCTTCTGTTCCTCGGCAAAATGGCGCACCAGATCGGTTTCCAGGCCGGACAGGCTGCCATCGGGATTGACGTGATAGATCGCGGTGCCACGGCGGGTGGCCACCACCAGTTCCGGGCTGTCGTCTGAAGGGCCGACCTGCGGCGGGGCGTTGGCAGGACGCAGCCGGATGCCGGGCAGGGGCGTCTGGTTGCAGGCGGCCAGGGCCGCGGCGCCGAGCCATCCGGGGACGGTGCCCAGCCACCCGGCTTCGCTGGCCAGCACGCGCCAGGCGAGCGCTTGGCCGGGCAGGCCGGCAAGCCAGCGCCGCCGCTCCTGCGCTATGATCGCGTTCCCCTGACGTCTGGACCTGTCGTGTCGATTCATGTGCTGATTCCTGCCGGTGGCACCGGCAGCCGTTTTGGCGGCAGCGTGCCCAAACAGTTCCTGCCCTTGCGGGGTCGGCTGGTGCTGGAATGGAGCATTGCCTCCTTCCTGGCGGAGTCGGCGGTGGAGCGGATCTGGGTGGCCCTGTCGGCCAACATTCCGGTCGAAGCCGAAGAGGTGCTGGTGCGGCTGGCCGCCCGCCATCGTGGCCGGCTGCAATATCTCGATTGTGCCGGGGCCACCCGGGCCGAGACTGTCCGCAACGCGCTGGAGCTGATGGCAGAATCGCTGGAGCCCGCCGACCCCTGGGTGCTGGTGCATGATGCGGCACGGCCGGGATTGACGCGCGACGCGCTGCAGCGCCTGCTGGCAGCACTGCCCGGCGCCCCGGATGGGGCGATCCTCGCGCTGCCCGTAGCAGACACCCTGAAGCGTGCGGCCACCGCGAGCGGTCCCGTCGCGATCGCCGCCACCGTGCCACGCGAGGCGCTCTGGCAGGCACAGACCCCCCAGGCCTTTCCGCTCCAGCTGCTGCGGACGGCGCTGGCGCAGGCCGGCAGCGCCGTCAGCGACGAAGCCAGTGCCGTCGAGCAGCTCGGGCGGACGCCCCTGCTGGTCGAAGGCGACCCACAAAACCTGAAACTGACCCGCGCCGGTGATGCCTGGCTGCTGGATGCCGTGCTGGCGGCGCGTGAGGAGCAAGCATGAGGATCGGACATGGCTTTGACGTGCATGCCCTGGTGGCAGGTCGACCGCTGATCATTGGCGGCGTGGCCATTCCGTACGAGCGCGGCCTGCTGGGTCATTCCGATGCCGACGTGCTGCTGCACGCCATCAGCGACGCCCTGCTGGGCGCCGCCGCGCTGGGCGATATCGGTCGTCATTTCCCGGATACCGATGCGCGCTGGGCGGGAGCCGACAGCCGGGTGCTGCTGCGCGAAGTGGTTCGGCTGGTGGGGCTGCGCGGTCTGGTGGTGGGCAATGTCGATGCCACGATCATTGCCCAGGCACCGCGCATGGCACCGCACATCGCGACCATGCGGGCGAATGTCGCGGCCGACCTCGGCGTGGCCGAGGATGCCGTCAACGTGAAGGCCACCACCACCGAGCGGCTGGGGTTTACCGGCCGCGGTGAGGGCATTGCGGCCGAGGCGGTCTGCCTGCTCATCGCGCGCACGCCATCAGGTCACGCGCCAGGCTGAAGCCATCGGCATAGCGTTCGGCGGGGTCGCGCGCCATGGCGCGCAGCACCAGCCGGACCAGATCGGCCGGCAGGTCGGGTGCGAGCTGTGCCAGCGAGACCGGCGCTTCGTGCAGGATGCGCTGGATCGTGCCGGGTCCGCCATCGCCGGGAAACGGGTGGCTGCCGGTGAGCAGTTCGAACAACACCACGCCGAGGGCATAGAGATCGGTGGCGGGACTGGGAGCCTGCTCCAGCAGCTGCTCTGGCGCCATATACGCCGGCGACCCCAGGAAGCCACCCAGCTGGGTGCGCGTGGCCCAGCCGATCTGGGCCGCGCCGAAGTCGATGATCTTCACCTCGCCCATTTCGGACAACAGGATGTTGGCCGGTTTCAGGTCGCGATGGAGTACCTCGCAGCGGTGCACATAGTCGATGGCGCGGGCCAGCCTGAACATCAGTGCCAGCACCTGTGCCCGTGGCAGCAGGTGTTCCGGCTGACAGTAGTGGCGCAGCGGCACGCCGGCGATGTATTCCATCACGATGTACTGGCGCGGCCCCTCCAGCTGGGCTTCCAGCATGCGGACGATGTTCGGGTGCACCAGCCGGCCCGCCAGCGAGCCTTCATTGGCAAACAGCAGTCGCAGACGCGCCACCTCGGCCGTCGTGTACTGGTCTTCGAAATCGGCGATCTTGATGGCCACCAGGCTGCCATCGCGAATGTCCTCGGCCAGATGCACCACCGCCGTGCTGCCATGCGCCAGCTCGCGCACCAGGGCATAGGGCCCCAGCCGCTCCTGCAGGCTGTCAAACATCGACAAGCTGCCCTGCCAGCCGCGCAAAGTCGGCGTCAGTGAGGCTGCCGCCGTCCAGCACGGTGGCCGTCGGCAGCCCGGTGTAATTGCCGTGGCTGGAGCGTTGGTAGAGCGCGTCGTAGTGATTGCGCAGCAGGTCCTCGACCAGCGCCGGGAAAGCGCCGGCTTCGACCTGGGCGATCCATCCCTCAATACGCGCCGCTCCGTGTACCTCGCGCAGGCGCCCAAGCAGTTCGATCAGGCGCGCAGGCGTTGCCGTGAGGTGCTCGTAGTCCTCTAGCAGCAGGCGTACCCGCGCGGCCTCGGTGGCCGCAATGCGCAGACACGCACTGGCACGCATCGCCAGCATCAGGGCCGCTGGCACATGCAGCATGCCGATGCGGCGGCTTTCGGCTTCAACAAAGACCGGGCGGGCGGGATCGAACGTCTGCAGGGCAGTCATCACGCGGGTTTCAAACAGGCGCTGGGCAGGCTGGGGCTGGTCGGGCAGCTCTCCCAGCACCGACCCGCGGTGGGCCGCCAGTCGCTCCAGGTCAAGCACTTGGCCGCCGGCCGCGTGCATGGCCTGCAGCAGGCGGCTCTTGCCCGATCCGGTCGGGCCGCAGATCACCCGGAAGCGCATGGTCGCCGGCAGGTGCTCCAGCTGCTCCAGCACATGGCTGCGCCAGCGTTTGTAACCTCCGGGCAGTTGCAGGGCCTCCCAGCCCACGGCGCGCAGCACCGTGGTCATTGATCCGCTGCGCATGCCACCGCGCCAGCACAGAACCAGCGGTGTCCAGGTGCGGTCCTTGTTGGCAAAGGTGGTCTCGATGTGCTGGGCGATGTTGCGCGAGACCAGCACCGCGCCCCGCCGGCGGGCCACAAAGGGATCGACCTGTTTGTACAAGGTGCCGATCAGCACCCGTTCGTCGTCGTTGAGCACCGGGCAGTTGATGCTGCCCGGCAGATGGTCGAGGGCAAACTCGCCGGGTGAACGCACGTCAATGATCGAATCGAAGGCCGACAGGTCTTCGAAGCGGATCATCTGCGCGCGTTCATGAGCACGCATCAGAAGGGCAGGACGAGATCTGGCCGGACGGCCAGCAGGGCGCGCCGGAAGTCTTCCTGGATGCGCTGCAGGGCAGGGGCGTTGTCCGCCTCAAAGCGCAGCACCACCACCGGCGTGGTGTTGCTGGAGCGGGCCAGGGCGAAGCCGTCGGCATATTCCACCCGCACACCATCGATGGCGATGATTTCGCGGGCGCCGGTAAAACCACCGGCGGCGCGCAGGGCCTCGACCAGCACGACATTCTCGCCTTCGGCCATCGCGATCTGCAGTTCCGGCGTGCTCACGGCATCGGGCAGGGCCGCCAGCACCGCGTTCAGGTCCTCGACCTTGCTCAGTGCCTCGAGCAGCCGGGCGCCGGCATAGAGACCGTCGTCGAAGCCGTACCAGCGTTCCTTGAAGAAGAAGTGTCCGCTCATTTCGCCGGCCAGCAGGGCGCCAGTTTCGCGCATGCGGGTCTTGATCAGCGAGTGTCCGGTCTTCCACATGGTCGGCACGCCGCCATGCTTGCGCACCCAGTCGAACAGATGACGGGTGCACTTCACGTCAAAAATGATTTCGGCGCCCGGGTTGCGCGACAGCACGTCGGCAGCAAACAGCATCAGCTGGCGGTCGGGATAGATGATGCTGCCGGAACGGGTGACCACGCCCAGGCGGTCGCCGTCGCCGTCGAACGCCAGACCGATCTCGCCATCGCCGTGCGCCAGTGCCTTGATCAGGTCGCGCAGGTTTTCCGGCTGCGAGGGATCGGGATGATGGTTGGGAAAATGCCCATCCACCTCGCAGAACAGGGGTTGCACCGAGCAGCCCATGCGCTTGTAGAGTTCCGGCGCGAAAGCCCCGGGAATGCCGTTGCCACAGTCCACCACGATGCGCATCGGACGGGCCAGCTTGACGTCATCGGTGATGCGGCGCAGGTAGGCCTCGGTGATGGATTCCTGGCGGTAGCCACCGCTGCCCTGCACGAAGTCGCCCCGCTCGATGCGACTACGCAGCGCCTGCACGCCGTCGCCGGCTACCGGTGCGCCACCCATCACCATCTTGAAGCCGTTGTAATCCGGCGGATTGTGCGAACCGGTGACCATGATACCGGTGCTGGCCGACAGTTCGTGAGCCGCGTAGTACAGCATCGGGGTGGCCACGGCACCCACATCGATCACCTCCATACCCGTCGCCCGCAAGCCTTCGCACAGGGCCTCCGACAGGGCAGGACCCGACAGGCGGCCATCACGGCCGATCGACACGCTGGGCAGGCCCAGCAGACGTGCTTCCGAACCAAAGGCGCGGCCGATCTGGTTGGCAATTTCCGGCGTCAGTGACTTGCCGACGATGCCGCGGATGTCATAGGCCTTGAAAATTTCCCTGGGGGGCGCGATGGGCATTGGGCGTTTCTCCGTGTGTTGCCAGGTTGGATGTGTGATGCCAGTCTTCACCGGCCCACAGCGGCCCGGCAGGATGCGTCGGGTAGCGGTGGTGCGTCAAAAGGTCTTGCGTCAGCATCAGGGGCGCGCAATCTGGCCGCTGATCTGGCAGAAGCACGACAACCTCATATTATGCTGGCTGCACTGCCTACCGGCCAGTCTTTAGCTGGGTGACGGGCCAGGGGATGTTGAGGGCGACACTGCCGTCGCTGGCCGTCGGTCCGAGCGTCTGCAGCAGCGGGGCCAAGTCTGCCTGCACGGCAGGTTCGGCGCGGGCACGACCCTGCAGGCTGTACCGGCCGTCGAGGGCATAGCGTCCCTGGCCGTCCAGGTGCAGCGGTCCACCCAGGGTGTCGATGCGGAACAGGCCTTCTTCGCCGTTCGCGAGCACATCCAGGTGCCAGCTGCCCAAGGGGCGCACGGCGGACTGGGCGATTGCCGCGTCGCGCCAGGTCAGGTCGGCATGGCCCGTCAGGCCCTGGTGGTCGAGGGTCAGCGCTTCGCTGTGCAGCACGATGTTGCCTTCGCCGTGCAACAGGTCCCAGGTGGCCCAGCCCGCCGGAATCAGGGTGGCCGGCAGGCTTGCATCCAGCGCCAGCAAGCGCAGGTTGCCCAGACCAGGAGCCAGCATTCCGTTCGCCAACATGGGACCCGTGTTGTTGGCTAGGGCAAGGCCGGGGCCGAACAGGCCACGCCAGGCGGGATGCCAGGCCCAGCGCCCGAGCGACAAAGGCGGCACCGGGCCGCCCTGCCAGCGCAGTTCCGCGCTGCCCGACCAGAGGGTGCCGCTGGCGGCCGTGGCCCGTACCGGGGCCTGCGCCTGGTCGAGCAGCCAGGGCAGCAGGCTGGCTGGCGCCTCTGCCAGGCCCTGCAGCAATCCCCCCAGCACAACGCCGCCCACCACCAGCCGCAGCGGCCAGCCGGTCATGGTCGGCCAGACAGCTGCAGTTGCAGTTTCAGGCGCACCTGGCCGGGCGCGTCGAGCGCATCGGCATCGAGCGACTGCACGGTCACGCCCCCGGCGCGCTGGATCTGATCGAGCCAGGCGAGGATGGCGTCGAACGTGGTTCGTGCCGCCGTGATGTCGATCCGTCCGTCGGGTTGGACGGAAAACGTTTCCATCTGGCTGCGCAGGCCCGCCGCCCGAGCCGAGGCTTCCACGCTGACTGCCGTCACTCGGCCCGGGCTGGCTGACAGAGCGGTGCCCACGGCGGCCGGTGCCATCATGCCGGCGGTGGCGCCGCCGGCGCCTGCTGCCCTGACGCCCTGGCTGCGCAGGGCCACCGCTTCGTCCGCCTTGGCTTCGAGATCGACCACGCTGCCGCGCAACAGCGGCAACTCGGCGCGCAGGGCCTGATGACGGTCGAGCAGGGGCAGCACCAGCAGGGTAAACACCAGCAGGGTACCGAGTACGCCGCCGCCCGCCAGCAGGATCTGACGTTCGCGCGGCTGGCGGGCCGACCACCAGGTCAGGCAGGTCACCTGCATCTGCTCGAGAAAGGCCTTCATGGCTTGTGCTCCGCGATGCGGGCGCTGACCAGCGTGACGTCGGTCGTGCCGGTGAGCAGCTCCATACCCCGGGCGCTTTCGCCGAGACGCATGCGCAGGGTATTGGCACAGGCTTCATCCGGACACCGCCAGTCCACTCGCAGGCTGCCGTCATGCAGGTCGAGGTGTTGCACCCGTGCCGGCAGGCCGTCCGCCACCGCGGCAATCCGCGCCAGCGGTTGCGCCAGGTCGCCACCACCGCTGGCCTGTGCGCGCAGGGCATCCAGACCGCGCTGCATCTGCAGGGGCACATCGAGGATGGTACGGGTTTCCGGGAATGCCCGGCGCAGGGCAGCCTCTTCCTGCGCCCGCAGGCTGCGTGCCTCACGCGCCCAGAGCTCGGTCTGGATCAGGGTGCCCAGCAGCCAGGTCACCAGGCTTGCCAGCAACAGCTGCAGGGCGGGCCCGCGCAGCAGCGCCAGGGTGACGCCGGCGCCGGTGCCACGGACGGCGGCGAAGCGGCCCTGCAGCAGGTTGATGGCAGCGCCAGCACTCTGCGGCATGTCGTGTTGCCATGGCGTTCCGCGCAGCAGCGGCAGCCCGAGCACCTCCGACCAGTACTGCAGGGCAGGCGGTTCTGGTACGTCGGGTCGCAGCCGCACGCGCAGGGCGGCGGGCCGCTCGGCCGCCGGCGTGCGTTCCAGCAGCAGCGTGAGCATGGCAGGCGGACTCTGGTCGGGACGGCTGTCCAGGGCGACCGTATGCTGGCCGGGCAGCACCAGCACGGCCTCGGTGCTTCCCACAAGCAGCAGCCATTCGCCAGGCCTGGGTTGGGCCAGCATGGCTTCGGAGTAAGCGCTGGTCGGAGCGGCGCCCAGCGCGCGCGCGCGCTGCAGGGCTGCAGACAGCCAGGGCTGGGCCACGGCCGCGACCGGGGTCTGACCGGGCTGAACTTCCGGTCCGGCTGCCACGTGCAGCTGCTCAACATCCGATAACACCCGGTCCTCCAGCGCGAAGGGCAGGGCATCCTGCCAGCGCCCGCGGCGCGGCAAGGCCACCACGGTGCTGATCACCGCCGGGGCCGGCAACACCAGCCGGACTTCGCGCGCCAGCGGCAGGGCTTGGCCGTCATCGCTCTGGCCGCGCGCGCCACTGTCGTGCAGCCATTGCCAGGGGGTGGTGCTGTCGGCACCGTCCCACTGTTCGGGAATGTAGAGGCTGAGCAGGCTCATGAGGGAGGAATGTCGCCGTTAAAACACGATGCGCCGCTGTGCCAGCAAGGCCGGAAACGTCGCACTGTTGTCGCGTCTGACCAGGGCGCTCAGGCCGTACTGTACCTGCCCATAGGACGCCCGCGCATCAATTTGGAAGTAATGGCTGGTGACGGCCCAGTCGTTGCTGAATGCCGGCAGGGCACGCGTGGTAACGGCCGTGCCGGCTGCGGCGCCCTGCAGGATCTTGGCAAGGGTCGGCGGTCCGCGCTCCAGCAGGTCGGCCTGATCGGTGAAAGGCTGCAGGGCACGGGTGGTGACCAGGGCTTCGCTGTCGTTGCTGCCGATGCCGAACAGCACAGCGAGCACCTCCGGCGACGCGGTGTTCACGTTGACCGGGGTATGCACCGGCAGCGCGGTCACGAAGGGGCGCAGCGCCTCAACCATGGCCGGCGTGAACCCTCGCACGCTGAGCAGTTCATCGACATCTAGCAGGGGGCGGTTGGCCGCCCGCCGTGCTGGCGTCATGGCCAGATAGGCGAGGTCTTCCGCACCGCCCGGCAGGGTGGCCTGGTCATCACCATCCACCCAGTCCGTCACGGCGTTGGCGAGCGCCGGATCCAGATGCAGCTGGGTGAGCAGGGACTGCAGCACCTGGGCGTCGAATGGACTGTGCGACAGCCCGGCATTGTTCAGGTTGATGCGTGCCTGGGCGTCGTTGACCAGCCCCGTCACGCTGCCGCCTTCCACCGGAAAGGGGGGCAAGGCCTGGGCCCAGGGTTCGGTGAGGGCATCCACGGCGTGGGGATTGGCTGCATCGCGAACGGCGTCGTCGCGCAGCGCCCAGCGTCCGAAGTCGATGCCGGCGCGCGCCGAGGCCTGGGCCTGGACCAGCGCCTGTTGCTCGGTGGCAGCGCGCAGGCGCAAGCTGGATTGGGTGCTGATGTACACCGCCGTGGCGGTGGCCAGCGCCACCAGCAACAGGGCGCTGATCAGGGCGACCCCCGGCGCCGGGGGGCGGCGGACTGGGGGGACGAGCTGCAGGGGCCGGACGAGCCGCCTGCGCCGGACGCGTTGGGCACGTCGGGTATCGCCGATCGAATGCCGGGCCGGTCGCACCATCAGGTGCCCCCAGGCAGGTCAAAGACGCGCGTGAGCGGCTCACCATGCGTGAATTCCAGACGCAGTTCGACCGCGCGCGGCAGGCCAGGGTGGGTCGGCAGGCGCCAGCGCGTATCCCAGGCCTGACTGCTGCCGACTGGCCCCAGAAAACGGAGGGTCAGGCTCTCGACATCCTCGAGCACGGTCAGTACCTGCGGCTCACTGCGTGGGCCGCGGTCCAGGCTGTCCCAGCGCAGACGCTCCAGACGATGCTCGCGCAGGCGCCACGCAATACGCTGGGGATTGCCGCCGGCCCCCTGGCTGGGCGGCCCACCCACCCGGGTCAGGCTGATCGGCGCATCGAGGGCACCGCCCGTGTCGAGGTCGCCCCGGAAACCCTCTTCCGCTACCCCGAAATTGTCGCGTGCCGGGCGGTCGACCGCCGCTGCGAGGTCGCTCTGCCAAAGGGCGAAACAACGCTGCAGATCGCGCCAGTGGGCCTGCTCCTGGCGCAATTGCTGACGTCCGTCCAGCAGACCGGTCAGGCCCCGGAAACCAATCGCCGAGGTCAGCGCAAACAGGGCGAGCGCCACCAGCGCTTCGATCAGCGTGAAGCCGCCAGAGCGCTTCATCCGCCTGGTCCACGCAGCAGGAACAGGGCGACCCGGGCCAGCACGGTGGCATCGCTGCGGTCGGCCCGAACGGTGACCTCCACCCGACGGAACGGGGACTGCGGCAGGTCTTCGGCCACCTCCGTCCAGGCGAACGCCCGTCCGCTACTCGTGACCTTGCCTTCCACCGTGCCCACCGCCGGCAACTGGCCCTGCGCACGCAGCAGGGCGGCCTGATCTTCAGCCACCCAGCGGGCAAGATTGCGTTCAGCCAGCGCACCGGCGACATCGGCGGCCTGTCCCAGTGCGCGCACGCCAGCCGCCAGGGCGACCGCCACCACGGCCAGTGCGACCAGCACTTCCAGCAGGGTGAAGCCCTGCGGTCCGGCAGAAACAGGCCTCGCCGCTGCGGCAGCCGCCGCCCGCGCTGTCATCGTGTTCCGCTGCCGCCGGCTGCCGCGTTGCTCAGCCGGACATGGCCCAGGGCGTCGCCCCGCAGGGTGACCAGGACGGCATCGGCGTCGGCAATCGCGATGGCAAATTCCGGGGCCGGCTGCCCGGGCAGGAACACCACCCGTGGGTCGGTGTCGGCGCCATTGGCCGAACCGTTGCCCTGGCTGCCGGGCGAGGACCCTGGCTGACCCAATCCCAGGCCAGCCGCGCCCCCCGCTGGCGCGGCTGCATTGTCTAGCCCGGCGGTGAACTGCAGCGCGGTCCAACGCAAGGCACCAGGAAGGCCGTGGTCCGTGAAATCCTCGTCATGGGAAAGCGGCTGCCAGTGCCCAGAGGCATCCAGTTGTTCAAAGCGGTCGCGTTGCCCGGCAGGATGCCAGGCCAGCACTTGGCCGGTGGTTTCGGCCTCGTCGGTGGCGCGCTCCAGCAGCATGGCCATCTGTTCTCCTTCCCGCCGGGCGAGGCCGGCGTCGTCCGGCAGCAGGCGCACGGCTACTAGACCAAGCGCAATGCCGAAGATCACCAGCACCACCAGCAGCTCGATCAACGTGAAGCCGCGATCGTTCCGGCTTCGGCCGCCGACCATGACGGTCAGTTGTTCCAGTTGCCGATGTCGGCGTTCGCGCCTTCACCGCCCGCCACCCCGTCCGCGCCGTAGCTGAAGACATCGATTTCGCCGTGCAGGCCGGGAATCAGGTACTGGTAGTCATGGCCCCACGGATCCTTCGGCAGACGGTCGAGGTAGCCGCCGCTTTTCCAGTTGGCCGGCACCGGCGAGACCGTCGGCTTGGTGACCAGGGCATTGAGGCCCTGTTCGCTGGTGGGGTAGGCGTAATTGTCGAGTCGATACAGTTTCAGTGCCTGCACGATGGTGCCAATGTCCTGTTTCGCTGCCACGGCACGGGCTTCGTCCGGACGCCCCATCACGCGCGGCACCACCAGGGCGGCCAGCACGCCCAGAATCACGATCACCACCATGATTTCGATCAGGGTGAAACCCTGCGCCCTGACGGACCGCCGGACAGCGGTGCTTGGCAGGGCGCGGAGCAGGCGGGGGGAAGACGTGCACATCAGCGGGATTCTCCTCATTTGACAATCTGGTTCAGGTCGAAGATCGGCAGCAGGATCGCCAGCACGATCAGCAGCACCATCGCGCCCATGGCAAGGATCAGGATGGGTTCCATCAGGCTGGTCAGGATGCCGACCCGGTTTTCCACTTCCTGCGCCTGCACCACGGCCACGCGCTCCAGCATATGATCCAGCGTGCCGCTGGCCTCGCCCCCGGCAATCAGGTGCACCATCACGGGCGGAAACAGTTTCGAGGCGCCGAGGGCCCGTGACAGGGTGGATCCCTCGCGAACCTGGCGCTCGGCCTCGACCAGGGCACGTCGCATGGGCAGGTTGGCCACCACGCCAACGCCGGCCGACAGGGCCGACAATAACGGCACCCGGGAACTGACCAGGATGGCAAGCGTGCTCGCCAGGCGCGCTGTGTTGAGGCCGCGGATCAGCTTGCCGACCACGGGCACGCCAAGCAGGAAGCCGTGCCAGCGCACCCGCACCGCCTCCTCGCGCAGGGCGCGCAGGAACAGGATCAGCGCGCCGGCCAGCAGCAGCACCAGCAGCCACCCCCAGGCACGCAGGAAGTCGCTCAGGCTGATCAGTACCCGGGTGAGCAGGGGCAGGGTCTGGTGCGTGCTGCGGAATACCTGCACCACCTGGGGCACCACCCAGGTCAGCAGGCCGGTCACGACCAGGATCGCCACGAGTGTCACGATCGCCGGATAGACAAAAGCCAGCGTGACCTTGCCGCGCAGCGCCTGGCTGTCTTCGGTGTATTCGGCCAGCCGCACCATTACCTGCGGCAATTGTCCGGAGGCTTCGCCGGCAGCCACCAGGGTGCGATACAGCTCCGGGAAGTCTCCCGGATGACTGGCCAGCGCCTGGGCGAGCGGATGACCGGCCAGCACCTCACCCCGCACGGCGGCCAGCACGCGGCGGATCTTGTCGACTTCGGCCTGCTCGATCAGGGCATTCAGGGTCTGCTCGATGGTCAGTCCCGCGCCCAGCAGGGTGGCGAACTGGCGCGTCAGCATGGCCAGTTCAGCGCGGCCAATACCCCGGCGCAGGCGCAGTCCGCCACTGGCTCCCGCCGGCTGGGCACGGCTCGCCAGGGCATCGACGGTGAGGGGGTTGAGTGCCTGTTCGCGCAGCTGACTACGGGCCTGGCGGGCGCTGTCGGCCTCGATCACCCCACGGCGGACACGGCCGCCGCCGTCCAGGGCTTCGTAGCGAAAACCCGCCATGTCAGCTGCGCGTCACGCGCAGGATTTCCTCGGCGCTGGTACTGCCGTCCACCAGCCAGCGCAGCCCGTCCTGACGCAGGCTGCGCATGCCGTTCGCTTCGCCATGCAGGCGCATCGCCTGTTCGCTGGCGCCATCGTGGATCAGCGTACGCAGGCCATCGTCGATGGTCAGCAGTTCGTAAATGCCGGTGCGGCCCTGATAGCCGGTCATGTTGCACGCCGGGCAACCGACCGGGGCGTACAGGGTGTCGGGCAGCGTTTCGCCCGGGAAGGCCTCGCGCACCGCCGCGTCGGTTGTCACCGGACGTCGGCAGTGGGCACACAGCCGGCGGACCAGGCGCTGTGCCAGCACGCCCAGCACGGACGAGGACAACAGGAAGGGTTCCACGCCCATATCCACGAGGCGGGTGACGGCACCAACCGAATCATTGGTGTGCAGGGTGGCCATCACCAAGTGGCCGGTCAGGCTGGCCTGCACCGCGATCTGCGCGGTTTCGAGGTCGCGCACTTCGCCGATCATGATCACATCCGGATCCTGGCGCAGGATCGAGCGCAGGGCGCGGGCGAAGTCAAGCTCGATACGCGCGTTCACCTGCGTCTGACCCACGCCGTCGAGGTCGTATTCGATGGGGTCTTCCACCGTCATCATGTTGAGCTGGGTGGCATCCAGCCGCGACAGCGCGGCATACAGGGTGGTGGTCTTGCCGGAGCCGGTCGGACCCGTCACCAGCACGATGCCATGCGGCTCGTTGATCATGCGGTCCAGCCGCTTCAGCAGGGCGGCGTCCATGCCCAGCCGCTCGAGTTGCAGGCGGCCAGCCTGCTTGTCGAGCAGACGCAACACCACCCGTTCACCGTGGCCGGTCGGCAGCGTCGACACGCGCACGTCCACCGGCCGGCCGCCCAGCCGCAGGTTGAGCCGGCCATCTTGCGGCAGGCGTTTTTCGGCGATGTCCAGACTGGCCATGATCTTGATGCGCGACACCATCGCAGCATGCAGGGCGCGCTGGGGCTCGATCACATCGCGCAAGGTGCCGTCCACCCGGAAGCGCACCACCGAACGGGTCTCGAAGGCCTCGATATGGATGTCCGAGGCCTGTTCGCGCAGGGCTTGCGTGAAGAGGGCGTTGATCAGGCGGATGATCGGGGCGTCGTCTTCGGTGTCGAGCAGGTCGGTCACCTCGGGCATTTCCTGCGCCAGGCGGTTCAGGTCGACATCCTGTCCGAGGTCGCCCATCACCGCCTGGGCGGTATTCTCGCGTTGGGCGTACGCCTGGGTCAGGCGAGCCTCGAAGGCGTCGTCATCCAGCCAGTCCAGGTGCACCGGGCGCCGAAACTGCCGCCGGATTTCCGAGAGGGTGAGGGGATCCAGTGCACGGCGGGCCAGCACCTGCACCGGGCTGGCCGGATCGTCTGCCGGTTCCAGCACCAGCACGCCGCGGTCGCGCGCGAAGCCATACGGCACCTGGCGCGAAAAGCGCGCAGTGACCGGCGCGGGGCCAGGTGCGGCGCTGCTGTCGGGCACCGGCAGGTCCATCTCAGCGCCAGCCCGTCGGGTATTCGGGCAGTACGGGGGCGCCCATGTCCGGCAGGGTGATCAGGTGTTCGGGTTGCGAGTGCACCTGTTCGTTGCGGATGTAGTCGTAGCGGTCGGCCGTGATCGACGCTGGCGCCTGCGCGTCGCGCAAGACCATCGGCCGCATGAACACCATCAGGTTAGTCTTGGCGCGCGTGCGCGAGTCGGCCCGGAACAGGGTGCCAATGATCGGCAGGTTGCCCAGGCCCGGCACGGCACTGACGTTGTTGCTGGTGCTGTCCTGGATCAGGCCGCCCAGCACGATGATCTGACCGTCGTCCACCAGCACTGTCGATTCGATCGAGCGCTTGTTGGTGATGATGCCGGCAGCATTGGTGGTATCGGCCACACTCGACACTTCCTGGTAGATCGCCAGTTTCACCGCCCCGCCTTCCGCGATGGTCGGCTTGACGCGCAGGGTCAGGCCCACGTCACGCCGCTCGATGGTCTGGAAGGGATTGCTCAGGCCATTCACCGTGCTGGTCTGCGAACCGGTGATGAAGGGCACGTTTTGTCCGACCACGATCTTGGCTTCTTCGTTGTCGATGGTCAGCAGGTTGGGCGTCGACAGGATGTTCGAGCCGGTATCCGAGGACAGGAACTGGGCAAGGGCGCCCAGGTTGAGCAGTTGCGTGCCGTTCGGCAGGGTGACCGTGCCCTGCACCACACCCACGTTCAGGCCGGCGCCAACCGAGGCAATGTTGCCCGCCGCGGTCAGGATGTTGGTGCTGTTGGGCACATTGAAGTTGGTACCGCCGATCACCCGGGCGCCACCGCCATTCAGGCCGGACAGGTTCTGCCACTGGATGCCGAAGTTCTGCGCCGTCGAGGCCGATACTTCGACCACCAGCGCCTCGACATAGACCTGCGCCCGGCGCGCATCGAGCTTGTCGATCACGGTGCGCAGGTTGTTGTAGATGTTGTCCGGCGCCACGATCACCAGCGAGTTGGTGGAGGGGTAGGACTCCACTACCCCGCCACCCTGGTTGGCCGGCAGGGTGAAGCTGGTGGCGTTGGTGTTGCCCGACGAATTGAAGGTGTTGCCGGTGGGGCCACTGGTGGCCTGACCGTTGGCGCCGCCCGGCGGGTTGCTTGGGGCCGCCGCCGCGCCGCTGCTGGCCGAGCTGTTGCCGGAGCTGCTGTTGCCGCCCTGACCGGTCAGGATGCCTTTCAGCGCATCGGCCACCTTGTTGGCTTCGGCATTGCGCAGGTACACCACGTGGATGTTGCCGGTGCTGCTGGCGGGGGTGTCGAGGGTGCTGACCAGCTGGCGCACCCGGGCAATGCTGGTCGGATTGTCACTGCGCAGCAGCAGGCTGTTGCTGCGCGGATCGACGGTCATGGTGGTACGCGGCGGCGCCTGGCCACCGCCATTGCTGGGGATGCCTGTAGCACTGCCCACCTCTGGCAGCAGCTTGTTGATCATGCCGGCCACATCCAGCGCAGACGCGTACTGCAGCGTGATGAACTGCACGTCGCCGGCCGGGGGAACATCGATGCCGGCAATCACCTTCAGGATCCGCGCCATGTTCTCGGCGTAATCGGTGATCACCAGTGTGTTGTTGGCCGGATAGGCGTTGATCACATTGTTCGGCGCGATCAGGGGGCGCAACACGGGCAGCAGTTGTGCCGCATTTTCGTATTGCAGCGGGATCACCTGGGTGATGATGCGATCACCGGTGACCGATTGCGGCGTGCTGGCCGTTGGACTGTTGTTGAGTTTGGCGTCTGCTTCAGGCACCAGCTTGGTGAAGCCCTTCTCTTCGATCGCCGTGAAGCCCTGCAGGCGCAGGGCAGACAGGAAGATCGGATAGACCAGGTCGCGTGCGACGGGGTCGCTCGACACAATGTTGATGGTGCCGTTCACCCGCGGGTCGATGATGAAGTTGCGACGCGTGATCAGCCCGATGGCCTTCGTCACGGTGGCAATGTCGGCGCCCTGGAAGTTGAGGATCACGCGATCTCCCCGGCGGCCATCCTCCGGGGTCTTCAGGTCGGTGATGGTCACCGGTGTCCGGCTTTTGGCGGGATCCTGGCTCAGGCTGGAGGGGGCGCACGGCGGGTTGGCGCAGAGCAGCTCGGTGGCCTGCGCTGGTGGCACGGCGAACAGGGCGGCAGCGATCGCCGGGAAAAGCGGCACCACAGCAGCGATGCCCCAGGCTCGAAGGACAAGCGGCACTGCAGCAGCAATGCCCCAGTCCCGAGTACGGGCGGTGCCTGGCGCGCGCACAGGCACGGTGCGACGGAAGCGATCGGTAGACAGGGGCACTGGCAGGGAACTCGGGTCAGAAGGTCGGAATCGTGCTGGGCACTCGGTCGCCGGATTGCAGCCTACACAGGGTATGCGTCACGCTCAATCCCGAAAGCGGTAAAAAGCGGTGACAACACCCTGTTCATTCCACACAGACCTTCAGCGTACGCCGAACCGGACTAGGGCCGTACCGAATATTGCAGGGTGGTGGGCTGGCCGGCCCGGATGATTTCGAGCCGGACCGCAGTGCTGGTGCCAAATTCCTGGTACAGCCGGGGCAGGTCGCCCAGCGTCGTCAGGGCCTGACCATTGGCGGAGCGCAGCACGTCCCCGGGTTTCAGGCCCAGCCGATCAGACAGGCTGCCGGCCGGCACATCTTCCAGAGCCAGTCCGGTGCCGGGGTTGGCAGTCACCTTGCCCATCGATCCGGCCAGACGCGGATCCTGCAGGGCACGGTTCAGCTCCCCCTTGCTGATGCCGAAGTGGTTCGGCCCCAGACTTTGCACTTCCAGCTTGAACGGCGGCACGGCAGTTGCAGCGGGCAGGATGCCGGGCCCGGCCGCCTGCCCGGCGGTGGTCGGGGCGGCGGCGGGTGGCACCGCGCCACCCGGTGCCACCAGCGGCACCTCCACCACTTGACCGTTCAGGTCCAGCGTCACGCCATCGCGCCGGATGTCCTGCAGCATCATGCCGGGAGCAACCACATCACCGCGCCGGAAGGGGTTTGCCTTGCCATCCACCACCAGCAGCGCCACCGCGGATCGATGGGGGTCAGCTGCGATCAGGCCAATCAGGCGGACATTCGGTGGCGGCGCGGCGGTGACTTCCGTACTGGCGCCGTTGACGCCAAACAGATGCAGGCTGGCGGCATCGATGACGGCAACCGGCGCAGCTGCCACAGCCTGACGCGGCGGTGATGAACCGGGCAGACCGCCGCGCAGTTGCAGCACCCAGTGCGTGCACACGGCACCGAAGACGATCGCCGCCGTCAGCACCAGCAACCGGCTGGCGGTGATTTGCTGGAATGTTGGTGAAGGCATAAATGAACTTATCTGCTATGGTGAAACTCAGAACGCGTGAAAGGGTGCGCCAACCAACTTAAGATTTTATCAGCATCGTTCAGAATGCAGGATAAACGCCTCATCCGGACAGGGTCACCGCAACGCTTAGCAAACCGGTAACGCCAACGTTTTCCTGTAACGCCACTGTTCTCCTGTAACACGCACGGTGTAGTAGCAGTGTTCTGCGAACGATGTTGAATGTCAAAGTTTAAGACGGGCAGCGGTCAATCGCTGGGCGGAGGGTAGCATCCGCCACCGTCAGCGGATCAGGTGGGCGAATCTCCGGGGCAACGCATTGCGCGAGCCATTTGCTTAAGAAATATTTAGCAGGCAGTAGGCATCACGCAGCAGTCACCAGTAGCACGTATCACGCATCACGCAGCAGACGTCACGCATCACGAAACAAGCGTCACGCAGCAGGCAACACAACGTCAGCGTTCACAACAACAAGGGTCAGGGTTCCGGTGTCGCTTCAGAACGGTTTCAGTCTCTGCTGGAGACTGCCGACGCGGTGCAGGAGGGATGATCCCGGTTCCATCGCTCGTACCGTTTCACCCAACCACTGCTACAGGAGAATTCATCCATGCAAACCATCGCCACGCGTCGTCCGCGTTCCCTCATCCTGGCCAGCGCCGTTGCGCTGACCCTGACGGGTCTGGCCGCCCTGCCGGCCCAGGCCTCCAGCCACCGTGAAGCGCCGTCGATTGCCGGCATGCCGAAGGTGGACGGTACCGACTTCTACATGTTCAACAGCTACGAAACCGGCCGGTCGGGTTTCGTCACCATGATCGCCAACTACGTGCCCCTGCAGGATTCGTACGGCGGCCCGAATTACTTTGCGATGGACCCGAAGGCCCTGTACGAAATCCATCTGAACAACGATGGCTCGGGCAAGGAAAATATCACCTTCCAGTTCCGTTTCAACACCCAGAACAAGGACATCCCCCTGCCGGTGTCGATTCCGCTGGTGGCCGCAGGCCAGTTGTGCGGCGGCGCCGCCACCTGCCCGGCCGGCCCGTCCTATACGGCCGATGCCAAGCTGAACGTGTTCGAAAACTACAGCGTCACGGTGGTGCAGGGCGACCGCCGGGCCGGCAGCAAGACCGTGCTGACCTCGAACGGCCACAACACGCTGATCAAGCCCTTCGACAACATCGGCAAGAAGACCATTCCGAGCTACACCAGCTACGCTGCCCAGTATGTCTACCCGCTGGACGACTTCACGATTGGCGGGGCCACCTGCCACGGCGGCAAGGTGTTCGTCGGTCAGCGTGCCGACCCCTTCTTCGTCAACCTGGGCCAGATCTTTGACCTGATCAATGTGCAGAACAGCGGCGCCAATGCCCCGTTCTACACCGGCGGCACGGGCCTGCTGAATGCCCAGGGCGCTGACAACGGCACCAACTTCACCGGCTCGTCGGACATCATCGCCGACAAGAACGTCACGTCGCTGGCCCTCGAACTGCCCGCCAGCTGTCTGACCAAAGGCACCGACCCGGTGATCGGCGGCTGGACCACGGCCAGCGTGCGTCAGTCGAAGATCCAGAACCCGACGCCGTCTAACGGTGCCGGGGCCGAGACGGCTGACACCACCCGCGAAGGCGGTGCCTGGTCGCAGGTGTCCCGTCTGGGCATGCCGCTGGTCAACGAGGTGGTGATCGGCCTGAAGGACAAGGACAAGTTCAACGCCAGCAAGCCGGTCAACGACGTGGCCAACTTCGCCCCGTACGTGCTGACGCCGTCGCTGCCGCATCTGATCGACCTGGTGTTTGGTCTGACCGCATCGCCCACGGGCACTGTGGTGGCTGGTCTGGCACCGCTCGGCATCACCACTCCGGTGCGGGATGACCTGATCGCCGCCTTTCTGACCGGCGTGACCTTCACCGTGCCAGCCAACGCCAACCTGCAGGTGGGTGCCACCGCCAACGTGACCACGCCTGTCACCTTCAGCAACGTGCCGGCCACCGGTGCCAGCACCACACTCGCCGAGATGCTGCGTCTGAACACCGCCATCCCGGCCACCCCGGTGAACGCCCAGCGTCGTCTGGGCCTGATCGGTCTGGATGCCGCCGGCTTCCCGAACGGCCGTCGTCTGATCGACGACGTGGTGGATATCGAGCTGCGCGTGGCGGAAGGTCGCCTGTGTTCGCTGAACGGCATCCTGACGGCGACCAACTGGCAGTGCACCCCGACCACGGCGCCTGCCGGCCTGGTCGACTTCTCGGATGGCATTGCCTTCAAGGGTGCCTACGCCGCCACCGCCAATACGGCCGCCGTGCCGACCAACGGAACCGCCACCAGCCCGAACAACTTCGGCACGGCTTTCCCGTACGTGAACGATCCGATCCCGGGCTCGCCGTAATCCGGACCTTGCTGAGGAGCACATGACATGAAGAAATTCCTGGTTTTTGCCATGGCCACCGGCTTGCTGGCAGCCTGCGGCGGCAACAGCAGCGGTACCGCCCAATCCAATGGCGTGTTTGGTACGGTGGCGGTCTCGCCTGTCAGCGTGCAGGCTGCGCAGATTGGCGCGACGGCACCCGATGCGGAGCCCGTCGCCGCTGCCGCCCTGCCGGCAACCGAGGCTGACAGCCTGAACCCCGCCAACGGGGTGACGGTGTCGACTCAGACTCAGGTGGCCGACGCCGAGCCGGCGCCGGTTGCTCCGCTGCCCGCCAGCGCCGCCGACCCGGACAAACCCAACTCCTGATTGTCGGAGCGGTAGTTTGCGCCGCCGGTGCGGTCCCGCTGCTTGTGCGGGGCCGCCCTGGCGGTTTTTGTTTGTCCGGCGTGGCCGGCCGGTGGACCGGCCACCCATCCCTGTCCTTTTTGTTTGTCCGAACAATCCCTGCTAGGCTGCGCGCCCATGAACCTGCCCCCGATTCTCCTGCTGCTGGCGGCGTGCCTGTGTGTCCCGGCGCAGGCCAAACCCTTCGTGCCGGGTGACGACGACAGCACCCTCGAGTCCCTGCCCGATACCATCGATCCGCAGCTGCGCGCCTTGCGCCTGAAGGCGCGCGATCTGGCCAGTCATCCGAAAGATGCCGCAGCGGCTGCCGATGTGGCAGGCCGTTACCTGCAGCTGGCGCGCCGCAATGCCGATCCCCGTCTGGTCGGCTATGCGCAGGCGGCGCTCACCCCGTGGTGGACCGACCCCAATCCGCCGGCCGCGATCCTGTTCTTGCGGGCGTCGCTGAAACAGACCGTGCATCAGTTCGACGACGCGCTGGTCGACCTGCAGGCCTACTTGGCCCGTGCAGAGATCAGCCGCGCGGAGCGCGCCCAGGGTCTGTTGGTCGAGGCAACCGTGCGCACCGTGATCGGCCGGTATGCCGAGGCGGCGCAGGACTGCGTGCAGGTGTCGCAGCGGGCCGACCGCGCCACCGGCATGCTGTGCACGGCCCAGATTGATGTCGTCACCGAAAAGGCCAGGCGCACCACCGGTGTGCTGGAAGTATTGTTCAACCAGGGGGGGTTGGGCAGCGAAACCACCGTCCGGTTGTGGGGCGATACGGTGCTGGCGGAATCAGCCGCCAGGCTGGGGCAGGCGGTACTGGCCGAGAAAGCCTTCAAGGCTGCGCTTGCCGAAGATGCGCAGGACGCCTACGTGTTGGCAGCCTATGCCGATTTCCTGCTCGACCAGCAGCGGCCCGCCGAAGTGCGTACCCTGCTGCAGCCCTGGCTGCGTGCCGATGGCCTGCTGCTGCGTCATGCCATTGCCCTGCAGCAGTTGAAGGACCCCCAGGCCGCCAGTGAGGCCGATCAGGTTGGGGCACGCTTTGCCGCTGCCCGTGAGCGGGGGGATCATACCCACAAGCGCGAGGAGGCCCGTTACCAGCTGGTGCTGCGCCAGGATGTGGCGGCGGCCCTCAAGCTCGCACAGGCCAACTGGCAGGCACAAAAGGAGCCGGCGGATGTGCGCATCCTGGCCGAGACCGCCCTGGCGGCGAGGGACCAGGCAGGCCAGGCGGTGGTGAGCGACTGGATGCGTCGCACTGGCCTGGTCGATCAAGCCGCGCCCGCCATGCGTATCCTGGCGGGTAAGCCTTGAGCACTGTCCACCGCCCGGGGGCCAGACTCTGCCGTCGTGCCACCTGGACAGGCGTCCGTCCCTGGCTGGCGCTGTTGTGCCTGCTGCTGGGGTTTGGCAGCAGCCCGTCCGTCTGGGCGCACAAGCCAAGCGACAGCTATCTGGTGATTGACGCCCAGCAGGGCAGTCACCTGGAAGTGCGCTGGGACATTGCCCTGCGCGACCTGAATTATGCGGTGGGGCTGGATGCCAACAACGACGGTCGCATCACCTGGGGCGAAGTGCGCGCCCAGTTCACCGCCGTCGATCAGTACGCCACCGCCCGGCTGACCCTGGCGGTGGATGGTCACGCCTGCCATCTGGTGCCCTGGCAGCACCGCGCCGATTCCCATAGCGACGGCGTGTACCTGGTGACGGATTTTCATACCGACTGCCCGGCGCATGGCACGCAGCTCAGCACCCGCTATCGTCTGTTCGCAGATCTCGATCCCATGCATCGCGGCCTGCTGCGGCTGGTTGGGGCTGCCGGCACGCGGACTGCCGTGCTGGGGGGGGAACATCCGGAGCGCAGTTTTGTGCTCGACCAACCCGGCATGTTCACCCAGATCCGTGAATATGCCGTGCATGGCGTGTGGCACATCTGGCAGGGTATCGACCACATCCTGTTCCTGCTCTCCCTGCTGCTGCCCAGTGTGCTGCTGCGCCGGCCGACCCCGACCGGTGACCGGCTGTCGGGCTGGGTCGGGGCCACCCGCCTGCGCTCGACCTTGCTCGATATCCTGCGCGTGGTCACGGCCTTCACGATTGCCCACTCGATCACCTTGTCGCTGGCCGCCCTGGGGCTGGTGATGCTGCCCTCCCGTCTGGTCGAATCGACCATCGCCGCCTCGGTCCTGCTTGCCGCGCTGAACAACCTCTACCCGATGGTCGGGGAAGGGCGCTGGGCGGTGGCCTTTCTGTTCGGCCTGATCCATGGTTTCGGCTTTGCGAGTGTGCTGGCTGATCTCGACCTGCCGCGCGACGCGCTGGCCGGGGCCTTGGTTGGCTTCAATCTTGGGGTCGAGGCCGGCCAGATGGTGATCGTGCTGGCCTTCATCCCGCTGGCCTGGCCCCTGCGCAACACCCGCTTTTACCGGCTGGGCGTGCTCGGCATCGGGTCCGTGCTGGTGGCGGTGCTTGCGGCGATCTGGCTGGTTGAACGCGCGTTTGACCTGAAGATCCTGCCATTCACGGTGTGACCGGAACGTCCTGCTGGCACGTCGGAGGACCGGTACATCGGAGGGCAGTCACATCGCAACACTTGCACATCGGCGTGCTGGCACGTTGTAGGACCGACCGCACGCGGTGCGCTCAGCGCGGACGCTGCAGGGCGGCCAACACGCATGGCAGCAGGTCGGGCAGGTCTTCCGCCAGCAGGCCGGGACCAAACAGATTGGCAGCCTCGCCGTGCAGCCAGGTGGCTGCTGCGGCGGCCAGGAACGCATCCATGCCCTGCGTCAGCAGGCCAAGCACCATTCCAGCCAGCACGTCGCCCGATCCGCCGGTGGCCAGGGTGGCCGGAGCATTGGCATTGACAACGGCATAGCCGTCGGGCGCCGCAATCACGGTGTCGCTGCCTTTCAGCACCAGCACGGCGCCGCTGGCGCGAGCGGCTGCCCGCGCGCGCGCGAGCTTGTCGGCCGTCGCGGGCACGCTGCCGCCGAACAGCCGGCGAAACTCGCCTTCGTGCGGTGTCAGCACACAGGGCCCGGTGATTGCGAGGAACAGCAAGCTGGGGTCATCCGCGAAACAGGAGAGGGCGTCGGCATCCAGCACGGCGGGACGACCAGCCTTCAGCACGGCCAGCACGCGTGCCCGGGTATCCGCGTTTACCCCGGCGCCCGGGCCAATCAGCAGTCCCGAGAAGCGCGGGTCATCGAGGAGTTCCTGCAGCGCTTCGGTGTCGTCGGCGGCACGCACCATCACGCTGGTCAAGGTGCTGGCGTAGACCGCCAGGGCGGCTTCCGGCACGGCGACGGTGGTCAGTCCGGCACCGATCCTGGCCGCCGCCCGAGCGGCCAGCCGGGCGGCTCCGGTGGTCGGCCAGCCCCCCCACACCAAGGCATGCCCACGGTTGTACTTGTTGCCGGTGGGCTGCAGCAGTGGCAGGGCGTCCTGCCAGATCCCCGGGGCATTTTCGAAGCACTGCGGCTGGAGGGTCTTGCACACGGCATCCGGTATGCCGATGTCGGCAAGCACCAGGTCACCGCAGGACTGCCTGCCCGGCTGCAGCAGGTGGCCGGGTTTTTTCCGGAAAAAGGTGACGGTCAGCACGGCCGGCACGGCACCGAGCGTCTCGCCGGTATTGCCCAGCAGCCCACTGGGCACGTCCACCGCCACCATCGGCAGGCCCTGTGCCGCTGCTGCTGCCAGGGTCGCGCGCGCTGCCCCGTCGAGCGGTCGGCTCAGCCCGGCACCGAACAGGGCATCCACCAGCAGATCGGCACCGGCCAGAGTTTCCGGAGCCAAGGGTTCGACCGGACCACGCCAGTGCGCAGCGTGCTGCGCTGCCGCGCCGCGCAAGGCGTCCAGGCTGCCGAGCAGCGCGACCCGCACGGGCCAGCCGGCTTCCGCCAGCAGCCGGGCGGCCACGAAACCATCCCCGCCATTGCTGCCGGGACCGCACAACACCAGCACCGTCCGGACATGCCAGCGGGCGCGGATCGCGTCGGCTACCGCTGCGCCTGCACAGTGCATCAGCACGGCCGCGTCAGTGCCGGATGCCACGGTCAGCCGGTCGGCCTCTGCCATCTCCTGCGTTGTGAGCAGGGCCAGTCGGTGGTCCATGGACGGTTGCAAGGCAATCTCCTGTTGATGCAAGGCTGGACGCTGGGGCCACGGCAGGGTTCGCTCTTGCGGGCCGCACACCGGGATGCGGTCCCTTGTCGCTCCATTCTGCGCGTACCGCAGATCGGCGGGCTGCGTCCCTGCAGCAAAATTTTTTTCATTGCCCCCTAAAGTCGGGCGGACGGCGGCCGTAACGCTGTCTGTGAGGAGCGGTAGTGCGCTCCACGCAACCCTGCCGGCAGGCTGGAGTGCTGCACTGCTGGCCGGGAGGCACTCGGATCCAGGTGGTTCGCCCCCCAGCGCCACCCTTGTCTGAGGGGCCTGCAAGGTGTGTGAAATTTGCAGACCTGGCGGCTCGGGGCCCCTAAAGTTTTCTGCCAAGGGGCCGTAATTTTATTTGCCGGG
>CAIPBT010000033.1 GCA_903863375.1 uncultured Ferrovum sp. | reverse complement strand
CCGCTCGGCCGGGCTGGCGTCGCGCAGCATGCGCAACTGCTGGTCGCTGTGACATGCCAGCACCACCTGATCGAACAGCTCGGGGTTGCCGCCTACCGGGGTCACCATCACGCCATCTCGGCTGCGTTCGATGGCATCCACCGGCGTGCCTAGCCGGACCGTGCCGATGCCGGCAGCCAGCTTTTTGACATATTCCCGGCCGCCGCCGTGCACCGTGCGCCAGCGCGGACGGTCGTTCACGGTCAGCAGCCCGTGGTTGTGACAGAAGCGAGCGAACGTGCCCACCGGATAGTCCAGCGCCTGCGATGGAGGGGTTGACCAGATTGCCGCCGTCATAGGGATGAGGTACCACTCGCGCATGGCCTGCCCGTAGCCATGACGGTCCAGCCAGACCCGCAGCGCTTCGTCACCCAGGTCGCCGGCCAGATGGGCGGCGGTGAGTTCGCGGTTGCAGCGCAAGATATCCATCAGCATGCCCAGGAAACGGGGCCGCAACAGATTGCGCTTCTGGGCGAACACGGTGGAAAGGTCGGTGCCACACCATTCCATCGCGCCGTCTTCGGCCTGAACACTGAAGGTCATCAGCGACTCGACCGACGCCACACCCAGCCGGTCGAACAGGGCGATCAGGTTGGGGTAGGTGCGTTCGTTGAAGACCAGAAACCCGGTGTCGACTGGAAAACGATGGCCGTCCACATGCACGTCGACCGTGTTGGTGTGCCCGCCCAGACGCGGCTGCGCTTCAAACAGCGTAACCTGATGGGACTGGGACAGCATCCAGGCGGCGGACAGGCCGGAAATGCCGGAGCCGATGACGGCGATGCGCATGCTGCAGGTTCCTAGGGTGTTCGGTGAATCAGGAAGAACTCAATACCTTCATTTTCTTCATTAGCATAGACCATGCACGTTGAAACGGGGTTCCTCCGCGCAGGGTTCGGGGACGCGCTGATCGAAAGGAGCGTCCTGCGGCCGGGCCATCACCCAAAACCGGCAGGTTTGCGGCTGGAAATACGGGGTGGCTGTGATGGAACTGTCATGGACCTTGGGCTATCCTAGAAGATAACCCTAATTATTTCAGAGGCATGAAAATGCTCTATCCGGAATTGTTCAAGTCGTTGGAAAAGGCGCGCTGGTCGATGGACGCCGATATTCCCTGGGATACCTTCCAGCCGGACCTGCTGTCCGACGAGCAGGCCCAGACCATCAAGATGAACGCCATCACCGAGTGGGCGGCCCTGCCGGCCACCGAAATGTTTCTGCGCGACAACGCCGGTGACAGCGACTTCTCGGCCTTCATGTCGGTCTGGTTTTACGAAGAGCAGAAGCATTCGCTCGTGCTGATGGAATACCTGCGCCGCTTCCGGCCCGAACTGGTGCCGACCGAAGCGGAACTGCAGGCGGTGCGGTTTCACTTTGACCCGGCCCCGGCCCTCGAAACCCTGATGCTGCATTTCTGCGGCGAAGTGCGTCTGACGCAGTGGTACCGCGCCGCCAGCGAATGGCATACCGAACCAGTGATCAAGTTCATCTACGAAACGATTTCGAAAGATGAGGCCCGTCACGGCGGCTGCTACCTGAAATACATGCGTCGTGCGCTGCAGGAAAGCCCGGTGGATGCCAAGGCCGCTTTCGCCAAGATTGGTGTGCTGATGGCCAACACCAAGGCTGCGAAGGCGTTGCACCCCACCAACCTGCATGTCAACAAGGCGCTGTTCCCGGAGGACACGGTGCAGAGCCGGCTGCCAGATCCGGAATGGCTGTCGCACTGGCTCGACAACCAGATCAATTTCGACAAGACCTGGGAAGCCCGGGTGGTGTCGATGATCCTGCACAACCTGTCGAACCTGTTCGACCGCAATTTTGAGACGGCCGCCGACCTAAACCGCTTCCGCAAGGAAGAACTGGCCAGCGCCTGATCGCGGCCGTGCCCGATCGCACGCCCGGCGGGACACCCATCCCGCCATCGCAACCGGCATCATCTGCTGCCGATCGACCGCTGGTCTTCGCGGGTCCGGCCGCCTTTGAGGCGAAGCGCTGTCCGCCCGACCAGCTGGCAGCACGCTGTGCTGGGCTGCCACGTCCCCTGGTCTTCACCAATGGGGTATTCGACATCCTTCATCGTGGCCATGTCACCTACCTGGCCCGGGCCCGGGGGCTGGGTGGCAGCCTGGTGCTGGCATTGAACAGTGATACCTCGGTGCGCCGCCTGGGCAAGGGTGACGACCGTCCGGTCAACACCCTGGAAGATCGTCTTGCCGTGGCGGCAGCGCTGGGCTGCGTGGATCTGGTCACCTGGTTTGAGGAAGACACCCCCCTGGCCACCATCCAGGCGGTACTGCCGGATGTGCTCGTGAAGGGCGGCGACTGGCCCATTCAGCGCATCGTCGGCAACGACCTGGTGTGGGCGCGCGGTGGCGCAGTGCACGCCATTGCCTTTGAGCATGAGCGTTCCACCACGGCGCTGCTGAAGAAAATCCGCGCCTAGCGTCCGGTACTGGCACCGAGCACCTGGCACCTGGCGCCCGGCCCCAAGCGCCTAACACCTGGTGCCTCGCACTTGGCACCAAGAACCGAATGCCCGGTACCAGGCACCCCGGCGCCTAGAGGATGTCGTTCCGTGCACGGTACAGGCGCGCAATGCCATGCAGCACCAGATCCCGCGCATAGCGCCAGGTCAGCCCCAGTTCCTGCAGGCGTTCGGCCAGTGCCGGGCCGTTGCCGCCCGACAGCAGCACCAGGGGCGGCTGCTGCTGGTTGAGCCGTTGCACCATGCCGGCGACTGCCCCGGCGCTGGCGGCTAGCACGCCACTGGTGACCGCATCGCTGGTGGCTTTAGGAAACGGCTGCCAGTGGCCATCGGACGGCCGAATGCCGGCCGTCCGCTCATACAGGCTCTTTGGCATCAAGCGCAGTCCCGGCAGGATATAGCCGCCCAGAAAATCGCCATCGGCGGTCAGCGCATCCACCGTGGTTGCGGTGCCCGCCATCACCACTACCAGGGTTCCTGCCACCAGGTGGCGCGCCGCAATCAGCGCGGCCCAGCGATCAGCGCCCAAGCGCTGTGGCTGGGCATAGCCGTTGCGTACGCCGAGACCCCGCTCGCTGGCCTGTATCCGCCAGAGGGGGTGCGCTGGCAGGCCAAGGCTGTGCAGATGCACCAGCACCGCGGTTTCGGCTTCGGCGCGGGCCACCGAACACAGGGCGATGGCGGATACCTGCCGCAACAGGCGGGGGTCTGGGGCACCGGCGTGCGCCAGCAGTTCGTCCGGTCCGGCCGGGAGCGCCGGAAAACTGCTCGGCTCGAAGTCATACGCCATCACATCCTGCGGCAGAAACTGCCGGGTGACGAAATAGCCCACCGCGACCATGTCCTCGCCGTCGAACAGGCCCCATTTGATCCGGCTGTTGCCGATGTCGAGCGCGAGCAGCATCAGGTCAGCGGACGGAGCGACAGGTCGCCGGCGAGATGCCGTTCGATGCCATGGTCCGTTCGCAGCAGCAAGGCGCCGTCGGCATCTACGCCGTGCAGGAAGCCCTGACGATCTCCCAGCTGCACCGGCCGACCCAGCCAGCAGGCGCGTGCGGTCCAATCCGCCAGGAAAGCGGCCAGACCGTGGGTGTCGAACGCCTCCAGGGCAGGAATCAGACGATTCAGCACGGCAGCGAGCACACTCTCCCGCGTGATCGT